>SYFR01000135.1 GCA_005800325.1 Myxococcales bacterium
CTCGCGACGCGGCGGCGGCGTCTACAGATCTAGCGCGCGAGCATGCGCTTTTAGCGCGCGAGCATGCGCTCGGTCATGCGCTGGATGCGCGCGGGCATGCGGTGGTGGTGCCCGCCGTGCTTGCCGGGATATTCGTCGACCGCGTGCTCGATGCCGTAGCTCGTGAGCTTGCGGCTGAGCTGGCGGTGACCGAACTGCAAGGAGTACTCGTCCTCGAGCCCGGCCTCGAGGTGGATCCACCGCAAGCTCCGCAGCTCGGTGACGAAGCGATCGAGCATGTGGAGCGGATCCCAGGCGAGGAGCCGCCGCCAGGGTTCGTCGATGAGCTCGCCGGTCTCGAGATCGAACCAGAGATCGCCTTTGATCACCGGCACCTCGTGGTTCGGCGTGTAGCAAGACGCCATCGACAGCGTGAGCATCGCGAGGACGGCGTTGGCGCCCATGAGCGCCATCGGGTTCGGGCTCGCGAGGAAGCTGCCGACGAAATTCTCGATGCTGCCGGCGCTCTTCACCGCGAGGATCGTCGGCGGGATGACGTTGCGGTACATGAAGTCGTACCAGCTATCTCCTGCGCTCGAACACAGCGCGCCGAACCGATCGCTGCGCATCATGCCGAACGCCAGCGCGCCGAAGCCGCCGCTCGAGTGGCCGATGACCCCCCGATAGTCGCGGCTCTTGTGGGTGTGAAAGCGCTCGTCGATGTAATCCACGAGCTCGTCGCACACGTAATCCATGTAGTTCCCCGTGGCCGGAGAGTTCACGTACTGGCTCGCGCCGAGGCGCGTCGTCGCGTCGGGAAATACGACGATGCACGCCGGCTGCTTTCGCTCGCCGATGAGCTGGTCCAGCCGCTCGGTGAGCGTGAACGAGAACGCGCCGCCATCCGCCAGGTAGTGAGCGCCTCGCCCCGACCACCCCGCGAGCATGAACACGACCGGGTACGGCTCGGGACGACGTTCCGAGTAATCGGGCGGCAGGTACACCGGCACGTTGCGGACGTGGGGATCGCCCATCGGGTTATTTTCGAGGACCGCGCTCGTGTGTCGAAAGTGTCGAACGTAGGTCATTTACCGCGTAATCGAGCCGTTTGCGGGCTCCGTCAAGCCGCATCGTGAACGCGCAACAACCCCCCTCAAGGACCTCGCCGCCCGTCCGTTCACCGCGTTGATAGGTGGCGTCGATCTTGGCGGGTGGACGCTACCAACTTCGGTTGGGCTGCACGGTGCAGTCCCGGAGGGGATGACCCCCGCCGTAGAGGAGCATCAATAAGATGCAAGAGAGGCGCAAGCGCACGAACGCGCAGGCGCCGATTCGTAGAGGTCCGAGCGCCGAACGGGATAACTCGAGCAGGATGGACCTCGCGAAGGTGGCGCGCCTGAGGGCGCTCGTCGAACAAGGGCACTTCGGGATCGACTTCGAAGACCTCGTGGATCGACTAGCGCACGCAATGCGCCCGTGACCGTTGGGGACACGACGCGATTGCGCCGCGCCTCGCCGCGATGCGCCTGACCAAGGGCGCCGCGTGGCGAACGCGGGTACCGAGCGACGTGCTGCTCCGCTCCGGCCAACGACACTCTCGTGCTCGTGGTCGGGAAGCTGGTGGCGGAGCGGCACGTCGTGTTGGTATTCGCCCACGGATTTTCTGGTGGCCCATCGGTCACAAAACTCCCGCTGCCGGCCACATGGGGCAGCGAGGAAAATCCGTTGGAGGCAGTCTCTTTGGCGAACCCAGGTAACGGGCTGGACGATGACGAGATCGCCGCGGCCATCCACTCGGGCGAATTTCGCCGGGCGCTCGTCGGGTGTGCGCACCGCTACGGCTCGCGACTCGGGCGGCTGTGCATGGCCATGCTCGGATCCCAGGCGGACGCCGACGACGTCGTGCAAGAGACGTTGCTCGCCGCCCACGATGGATTTTCCTCGTGGCGCGCCGAGGGCTCGCTCGAGAGCTGGCTCTTCGCCATCGCCCGCAGAAAATGCGCGCGCCTCCTCGAGCAACGCGCACGAAGGACCGCTCGGCTGCGTCTCGTCCACGCTGATCGACCGCTAGACGGCGGCGCCGAGGGAGAGGTGCACGTTCGGCAACGCGCCGAGCGAGCGCGCGCCGCACTCGAAGAGCTGCGTCCGACCGAGCGAGAGGCGCTCCTGCTCAGATTCGGCGCTGGCCTTGGCTATGCGGACGTCGCTTCCGTTTGCGGCGTCGATGAGGCTGCGGCTCGCAAGCGCGTCTCCCGCGGGCTCGCAGCGCTCCGCGCCGTGGTCGACGCCGACGGGAGGAACTCATGAACGAACCCTTGCTGTGCAAGCGCGTCGCAGAAGAGCTCGAGTCGCTGCTCGACGGCAGGCTCGAAGGCAAGCTAGACGATCCACTCGGCGAGCATCTCGCCAGCTGTGATGCCTGCCGCGATTTGCGTCACGACGCGATGGCAGCGCGGAGGCTCGTCGTGGACGCGGGGGCCGACTACGCCGCTCCGAAAGACCTCGCGGACCTCGTCCTCTCG
Organism: Myxococcales bacterium; assembly: GCA_005800325.1. Taxonomy (GTDB): domain Bacteria; phylum Myxococcota_A; class Polyangia; order Polyangiales; family Polyangiaceae; genus SYFR01. The sequence goes on from SYFR01000135.1 coordinate 2,502, forward strand.
CGGCTCGAGCACCGCCGCGGCGAGACGAGCACGGACGGCGAACCTGCGCAGCCGGCGTCTTCGGGCGATGACAAAGAGGGTGCGGCGAGCGCGCCGTCGGGTGAGAGCGTTCCCATTCCGGCGTTCGCTGCGGATGACCTTCGCGCATCGCGAGGACGCAGCACGCATCAGGGAAGCGCGCGTCGCGAGGCCGCACCACGCACCGGCGGAGCGAGCTGGCTGCGTCGTCCCGCGCGAGTCGCGACGCTCGCGGTTGCGGCGGCGCTCGCCACCGCGGCAGCCGTTCTCCTTTGGCCTGCGGAAAAAACTCCGGACGAGACCGCCGACGTGACGACGGGCTGGCACGGCACGGTCGCGCGCGTCGTGCGTGGTGGCGGTGCCGGGTCCGGCCTCGCCGTCTGTGCCGTGCCCGAGGATGCGAGCACCTGCGGCAGCGGCGACGATGGCGCGCCCCTCCCCGCCGGGGCCAAGGTGCGGACCGACGACCGCACGCGGGCGCAGCTCGCCATGGCCGACGGCACGACGATGACGCTCGATCGCTCGAGCGAGGTCGTGCTCGAGCGCGGAGTCTCCCGCGGCGCAACCTTGACGACGGGAGCGCTCATCGCCGATGTCGTGCGCGTCGAGGCCAGCCCGGCGACGCTGCGTGTTCCGCGCGGTCGCGTCGAGGTACTCGGCACGAAGCTCGCGCTCCGCGTCGTCGGCGACAGCGTCAGCGTCGACGTCACGCGCGGCGCCGTCGAGCTCTTCGACGACAAGGAGCGCTCCGTGCGCGTGCGAGCGGGGGAGGCCGGCCGATCCTTCGCGGGGGCCGCGCCGTGGGTCTCGAGCTCCCCGCGGCTTGGCGATGCGCTCGCGTTCGAAGAGGTGACCACCGAGAGCCGCGCGGCCCGCGGGCTCGGCGAGCTCAAGGCGAAGAAGCCCGGCAGCGACGACGAGCGCAGCGCCGCCGTTCGCCTGAGCAAGCATCAGGTGAAAACGCGCATCGTCGACGGCTTCGCGCGCACCGAGGTCGAAGAGGAATTTCGCAACGACACCGACGACGTGCTCGAAGGGATCTACCGCTTCCCGTTGCCGCCAGGCGCGCAGATCGAGCGGCTCGCCCTCGACGTCGATGGCAAGCTCGAAGAGGGCGCCTACGTCGACCGCGATCGCGCGATGGCCATCTGGCGCGGCGCCATCGTCAACTCCGGCGGCCGACCGAAGCCCCGCGAGGAAATCGTGTGGGTTCCAGGACCATGGAAAGATCCGGCCCTGCTCGAGCAGCAGCGCGGCGGGCGCTTCGAGCTACGCATCTTCCCGATCCCGAAGCGCGGCTCGCGGCGCGTCGTCATCGGCTACACCGAGAGCGTCGCCGCGGCCGGCGGCGTGCGCCGCTACGTGTATCCCTTGCCCTTCGATCCGAGCGGCTCGACGACGGTCGATGCGTTCTCCGTCGATCTCGAGGTGCGCGGGCACGACCGCGCGCTCGGCGTGCGCTCCTTCGGCTACGACCTCTTGCAAAAGGAAGATGGCGAGGCGAGCGCGCTCTCCTTCTCACGGCAAGGCTTCACGCCGAGCGGCGACCTCGTCGTCGAGTACGGCAGCGAGACGCGGGGCCGCGAGCTGACCGCGTGGGCCTACAGAGACTCGTCCGTCACGACGGCGGTGTCGCCGAATGCGACCGCGGACGCAAGGCGAGCCGCGCCCTCGGCAGCGAACGCCGCGACGATGGCAAAGCGAGCCGCGCCGCCCGGAGACCGAGCCCCGACCGCTGCCGTCGAGCGCGCGACCGCCGGCTATCTCACGATGGCGCTGCGGCCCAACCTCCCGCGAGCCGAGCGCGAAGCGGAGCGCGCGTTCGTGTTCGTCGTCGATGCGAGCCGCTCGATGTACGGCGAGCGCTACCGACGGGCCGTCGCGCTCGCGAGTCGCACCGTCGCCGAGCTCGACGCATTCGATCGCTTCACGGTGCTCGCTTGCGACACGGTGTGTCAGGGCCTTGGAGGCGAGCTGCGCGCCGCCGGTCTCGAGGCCTCGCGCGACGTGGCCGCGTTTCTCACCGGGATCACGCCCGATGGCGGCTCGGACGTGGCCGAGTCGATCGCCGAGGCCGCGAAATTCGCGAGCCGCGCCGAGGGCCGCGAGCTCCACGTCGTCTACCTCGGCGACGGCGCACCGACCGTGGGCCCGATTCTTCCGGCCCTCGTGACCGAGGCGGTGCGCACGTCGCTGCCGGCGGGACGATCTTCGCTCACCGCGGTGGCAGTCGGCGCCGATGCCGATCGCGAGTCGCTCCTCGCGCTGGCGCGTGGCGGCGGCGGCACCGTCATCTCGGACGATCCGCTCCGCAGCGTCGGCGAGATCGCGTACGCGGTGTTGGGTGCAAGCTACGGGCGCGCGCTCCGCGACGTGTCGCTGGAGCTGCCACCGGGCGTCGATGAGGTCTCTCCGGCGCGGCTCGATGCGATCGCGCCCGGGAGCGAGGTGCTCGTCTCGGCGCGGCTCACGAGCCCCGACCTCCAGGGCGAGGCCGTGCTGCGCGGCAAGGTCGGCTCAGTCGCCTTCGAGCAGCGCTATCCGCTCGCGATCCGCGCGACGGCGGTCGTGGGCAACGCCTTCGTCCCGCGCGTCTTCGCCGCACAGCGGATCGCCGATCTCGAGCGCGATGGAAGCGCCGCCGCCCGCGCACGCGCGATCACGCTCTCGAGCCGCTTCAGTGTCGCGAGCCGCTACACCTCGCTGCTCGTGCTCGAGAGCGAGGCGATGTTTCGCGCCTTCGGTCTCGACAACGATCGCCGCGCACCCGAATGGACCGGCGAAGAGATCGCGACGGCGGACGCGACCGCGGGCCCCGAAACGGCCATCCCTGAGAGTGCCAGTCCCGATGATGCCGAGCGCGACTCGGCCGCGGCGGCTGCATCGCGCGCGTTCGGCGGCGGCCAAGTTGAAAGCGCGAATGCTGACGACCTCGGCGACCTCGCGGGCGCATCGGGCTTTGGCAAGTTCGGAGGCGCGGGCGAGCCTTCCGCGGGTCACGCCGGCCCGAGCCCGCCTGCGGCGGTCGCTCCGCGCGCGCCGCCGGCGCCCGTCGCCGAGAACAGGCCCGCTCCGCCGGCGAAAAGGAAGGGCGGCACCCGTGCTTGCTCACCGGGCGATCCGCTGTGCGGGGTCGAGGAGCCGCTCGACGAGGATCGGTGGCGCGATCGCGGCCGCCGCCAGACGACGACGATGCGCCCCATGCGCGTCACCTGGGAGCGCACGGCGAGCGTGTCGCCGAGCGCATCGCCGACACGAGCCTCGGGCGAGGCCGTGAATGCCGCAGAGCGCGAGCACGCCGCCGCCGAGCTGAAGCGCGCGTCGCTCAAGAAGCTCTACTCGCTCTATGCGCAGAGCGGCGACATCGGGCGCGCGTCTTCCCTCGTCGAGCGCTGGGTCGCCAAAGAGCCGCTCGATCCCGATGCCCTCACGGCGCGAGCGGATCTCGCAGCGCGCCGCGGCGATCGCGACGCCGCAATTCGCATCCTCGGCGGTGTCGTCGACGTGCGCCCCGGCGACGTGGGTGCTCTCGAGCGACTCGCGCGCCTCCATCGCTGGCAGGCGGCGCCTCGCCTCGCGTGCCGCTATCGCATCGCTGCTGCGCAAGTTCGCCGCGGCGACGCGCGCCTCCTCGGCGAGGCCACCTCCTGCGCTCGTGCCGAGGGGCAGTCCACGCTCGAGCGGCTCTTGCTCGACGCGGCCGAGCCCGCGGTGCGCGACGCTGCGGTGCGGCTCGCATCCCGCGCTGCGGCGCCCGACGTCGTGTCCGGCGAAGTGCGCCTCGAGCTCGCGTGGTCCGGAGGCGGAGATCTCGACCTGTCGCTCGTGAACCAAGACGGAAGCCGCATCAGTTGGCTTGGCGCGCCGAGCAAGGAGGTCATCACCGCGCGCGACGTTGTGCACCCGTCGCGCGAGACACTCGGCGTGCTTGGCACGCTCGCGGGCGAATACCTCATCGAGGTCGTGCGCGCGCGAGGGGAGGGGCGCCAAGCGGGGACCGTGACGGTAATAGGCCCGGGCGGCCTTCGTCAGGCGCTCCCCTTCGTCCTCGATGGCGCACGCGCCACGGTGGGCACACTCCGCGTCGGCTGGAAGCGCACGCTCGTCCCCGCTTGGTGAGCGGGCGGCTCTCAGCGCTTCTCGACGGTGCCCGCTCCGCGAACGATCTTGGTCACCTTCGGATCTCCGCCGTAGCGAACGGCTCCGGCGCCGTGGATCTCCGCCTCGAGTTCGAGCAAGTCGGCAAGCTCGATGCTTCCGGCGCCCTCGATCATCACGAGCGCCTCGCGCGTCGCGAGCCCCGCCGTCTCGATCTTGCCGGCGCCCTTCACGAACACCTTGAGCTTCTGCGTGCGTCCCGTCGCCGTGGCCTTGCCACTGCCGTCGAGGTCGACTTGAAGCCGCGCGTTGTCGACGTCGCTGATCGTGACGTCGACCGCGCCGCGCGTGCGGACGAGCGCGATGTCCGGCGCTGCCACTGCCACAACGATCGGTCGCGACGGCGCCACGCCCCGTGCCGTCGTCACCGTGAGCCGCTTGCCGTCCGTGCGCGTCACAATCTCGGGCAGGAGGTTGTCGTCGCCTTCGATCGTGACTTCGTGTGCGGCCGCCTTCAGCTTCACCTTCACGACGAAGGCGCCGCTCACCTCGAGCTCGGAGAAGGGCCCCGGCGTTCGCACGTCGCTCTTCACCGAGCCGTTTCCTGCGAGCTCCCGATCGCAGCCGAAGCTCGCGGCCGCGAGCCATGTCATCAGCATGCGGCGCGAAGCGAGCGTGTTCATGCGTAGTCGAGGTACCACGCCGTCGCACCGCAAGCGCGGGGATCCGCCTCGGTCCGAGCGGGCCACGACTCGGACCTGACCGACGGGCCGCCCTATTCGACGCGCGGCAGGCGGGCGTTCACCACCGCCTTCGGAGGAACGGTCCGAGCGGACTTGCCGAGCTCGAAGGTGACGAGCGCCGGTCGGCCGCGCAACTCGACCGTCACTTCATCGCGCAGCGGCGTCGCGCTCGGCACGGTGCAGGTGACCGTGTGCGATCCCGCGTGCACGTTGGCGCTGTGCTCCGACTTCACGCCGACGCTCACGCCATCGATCGCGATGTCGCAGGTGCCCCCGAGCACTTGCACGACGAGGCGACCCATCGCGACGGGAAGCGGCAAGTCCGGCAATTTCGGCGTGCCGGCGCCCGGTTGCCCAGGCTTGCGCTCGGGCTCCGCGGGGATCGCGGGCGTCGCCGGTGCAGTCCCCGGCGTCGCAGGAACGGCGGGGGTTGCGCCTGGATGCGGCGCATGCCCTGGGCGTGCGTGTCCGGGAGGCAGGGCCGGGATCCTCGGGAGATGCGGCGACAGCGGCGCAGCTCCCGGAGGAGGCAGCGGCGTTGCGTCGGGCGGTAGCGCCGGCGCTCCGAGGGGCGGTGTTGCCGGAGCCGGTGGCGCTGCCGGCGGCAAATTGGGGGCGGGCGGCGCGAGCTTCGGCTCATGCGGGCCTCCGGCTCCCGATGCGCCGCCCGGATGGCCATGCTCATCAGCGTGGCCGTGAGCGTGCGCGTGTTGATGCGCTCCCTCCGGCGGCAGCTCACGCACCACGATGCAACCCGTACCGAGCGAACCGAACGCAGCGAGCGCCGCAAGGCGAACGACCCTCTTCATCATGCGAGGATTATCGTGCGCGCTGCTTCGCGTCGCCACTTTCGCGCACGACTTCTACTGCGCCCACTCGTGCCTCGCGGCGAATGACGATGCGCCGCTTCCGCAAGAGCCGGTACATGGTGACCGGATTTACGCCCGCCTTCTCGGCTGCCGCGCGCACATTGCTGCCGCACAGCGCGAGCAGCTCGATCAGGTACGCTCGCTCCGGCGCCGCCAGCCACTCCTCGCGCATGGACTTCAAGACGCGCATCGCCGGCACGCCCACGTCGGCCGTGCCCACTCCGGAAGGTGTCGCACCACGACTGCGCGCGGGCGCCCCCTCGGTCGTCGCGAGAGCCGCGAGCACGTGCGACGGGAGATCCGCGACCTCGATCGCTTCCCCGCGCGCCATGATGGCCGCGTGCTCGAGCGTGTTCTTCAGCTCGCGCACGTTGCCTGGAAACTCGTATCGTTCGAGGGTTGCCAGCGCCTCCGCCGAGAGGCGCTGAACCTTGAGCCGGTGCTTGCTGACGGCCTGCTGCAGGAAAACCTGCGCCATCGTCTCGAGGTTGTTCCGCGCGTAGCTGCGCAGCGGCGGCAGCTCCATCGTGATCACGCTCAGCCGAAAATACAGATCGTCGCGAAATTCGCCTCGTTTGCACATCGCCGGTAGGTCGCGGTTCGTCGCGCAAATGAGCCGCACATCGACGAGCTCGGGTGGCTTGTTGCTGCCGAGCGGCTGGATTTCCCCTTGCTCGACGGCGCGCAACACCTTCGCCTGAAGCGCTATCGGCAGCTCACCGAGCTCGTCGAGGAACAGCGTGCCTCCGTGAGCCTTCTGAAACTCGCCGAGCTTCTCGAAGCTCGCGCCCGTGAATGCGCCCCTCACGTGCCCGAAGAGCGTGCTCTCCAGCATCGTCTCCGGGATGGCCGCGCAGTTGACGGTCACGAAGGGCTTGTTCGAGCGAAGGCTGTTGAAGTGCGTCGCGCGCGCGACGAGATCCTTGCCCGTGCCGCTCTCGCCGTGGATGAGCACCGGCGCGTCCGTCGGCGAGACGTGCTCGATGCGTCGCTCGACTTCGAGCCAGCCGGCGCTCAGACCCTTGATGAGAAACGGCCGCCTGCCGTCGTCGCGTGTCGCGCGATAGAGCTGCGCGCGTCTCAGGAACTTGGCGCTCGCCGCCGCGAGATCCTCGAGCGCAGCAACGTCGGCGGCCTTGAACGTGTCCCGCTCGGGCGACGACACGCTGATGACGCCGATGGCGCGACGCTGATACGGGATCGGCACCGCCACGATCGAACGAACGTCGAAGAAGTATCGCGCGTAGTTCGGGTCCGCCGTCGCGTCTCCGGTGCAATACGGCTCGTTCCGCTTGTACGCCTCCCACGCGATGCCGTTCGCCCTGCCGTCTCGGCGCTCGTGCAGCACCGCGCCCGGCAGCGTGATGATGAGACCCGCGACGACGTGGAAGTCGACCCGCAGCCCGCCGGCCTTCTCGTCGTGGAGAAAGATCGCGCCGTGCGACGCGCCGCTCCGCGACAGCGCAAGCTCCATGATGCGCCGCTCGAGCGACTCGATGTCGGCATCGTGAAGCTCGGCGTCGGTCCGTTCGTGCAGTCCCAGCAACGTCGGCGGCGGTCGCTCGTGGGGTGGCCGATCCGCGCTCACGGTGCTCGCAAGGTTAGTGTGCCGCCCCGCGCTTCGGGCGGGAAACTTCGCGCTCCGCGGACCGTCGCCAAATTGGTCGCGAGACGACGCGTCTCGGACGTTAGGATGCCGACACGACGCGTGAGCACTCCGTCCTTGACTCGAATCGCAGCGGTCCAGATGTCGAGCCAAGCCGAGCTCGACGCAAATCTGCGCCGCATGACCGACCTCGTTGGCGCGGCCGCGACGCGTGGCGCAACCATTGTCCTCTTGCCCGAGAACTTCGCACGCGTCGGCGACGAGGAGGGGAAGCGAGCCATCGCCGAGTCGCTCACGGACTCGCCTTCACCATCCGCGCCCGACGGCGCCATCGTCGCGGCGCTGCGCAGCGCGGCCCGGGTGAGCGCCGTATGGCTCATCGCGGGCGGGTTCCCCGAGAAGAGCGAAGACCCACTTCGTCCGTACAACACGTGCGCGGTGTTCTCGCCCACGGGCCACGTCACGGCGCGTTACCGAAAACTCCACCTGTTCGACGTCGACGTCGGTGACGGCGTGACCTACCGGGAGTCGGCCGCGACATGCGCCGGAGCGCTCCCTGTCGTCGCGGAGGTGGGCCCGCTGCGGATCGGCCTCAGCGTTTGCTACGACCTGCGGTTCCCCGAGCTCTATCGCCGCCTCGTCGACGACGGCGCTCAGGTGCTCATCGTGCCCGCGGCCTTCACGCTCGCGACCGGCAAGGACCATTGGCACGTCCTCCTGCGTGCCCGTGCCATCGAGTCCCAATGCTTCATGGTCGCCGCGGCGCAGTGCGGCCGCCACGGGACTCGGATGACCTACGGTAAATCGTGCGTGATCGACCCGTGGGGCGACGTCATCGCCCAAGCATCCGAGGGCGAGGGTGTCGTCACGGCCGACGTCGACCTCGAATACCTCGAGCAGGTTCGGGCGCGCCTCCCGTCGCTGCGCCACCGCGTTCTCTAGCTGGCTCGAAAGGTGGCGCGTAGGCGGCGCGAGAAAAGCGCGCGAGCCCGGCGCTCGATATCTCGAGGTCGGGCTCGTCGTACGAACGTTGTCAGGGGTTCAGTGGGGGAAGAAAGCGTCTCCGACCGCCATCACGTGCTGCATGGTCGCGAGGCGCCAGCGCTTGTGCACGAGCGCGCGCAGCTCCGCAGGGCGACGCAGCCCCACGAGTCGAGCCACCTGTCCATCCGAGAGCCCGCGGGCTTGGAGATCCCGGGCGCGGGCGGCGCGAACCTCGTCGTAGTAGACGTGAGGCGAGCACCCGTAGGCGATACGAAACTGGCGCGCGAAGTGGAACTCGGACATGTCGACGTCGAGCGCGACTTCGTAGATCCGCACCCGGATCCCGTGTTCGGCGGCCACGCGAAGGCGGTCGCGCGCGATGCTGAGCCGATCGCGGACCGTCTTCGGAACGACCCCGACGGGTGGAAGCGCGGTCATTCGAAGCTCCGAGACAGGGGCCACTGCGTGCACGTGGCTTTCTTTCGCGGCGGGGATGGACGGGTCGAGCTGAAGAGCGGTGTTCATGATGACTCCACGGTGCGGGGGTTCAGACTGCGTTCGTCGGTGTCGAAGCTTTGGACGCGGAGGCGCGGGTTTCGTTGCAATCAAAAAAGTTCGTTCCCGCTCGTCTCGGATCGAGCCTCGCACCGAGCCCCCAGCGGATGCAGCTTCGACCCGCCGGCGATTGCGGTCGTCGGGTGATCCGCCTAGGTCAGGCGGAATGGACGTGCAGCAGTTGGGGGGCGGCCTCGAGCTCGACGCGGCGTCGCGCGAACGGGTGCGTGACCTGGCAGAGCGTCTGGCCCGGCACCGTGCCGAGTACTATGCGGGGGCCCCCACCATCTCGGACGCCGCCTACGACGCACTCGAGGACGACCTGCGACGACTGTCCCCGGCCCACCCCTTGCTCGCTCGCATCGGGGCGCCCGTCGTCTCTGCGGCGTGGGAGAAGGCGCGGCACGAGATCGCGATGGGCTCGCTCAACAAGGCCACGAGCGAAGAGGCGCTCGATGAGTGGCTCGCGCGATGCGACGAGATCCTCGACGGCGCCGGTCACGGCTCGGTCCGCGATGACCTGTTCGTCAGCGAAAAGCTCGACGGGCTGAGCCTCGAGCTCATCTACCGCGACGGCTCCTTCGCGGCGGCGATCACGCGCGGCGACGGCGACATCGGAGAGCTCATCACCGCGAACGTCACACGCATGCGCGGCGTGCCGAGAGCGATCCCGCATTCGGGCTCTCTCAGTGTGCGTGGCGAGATCATCCTCCGCATCAGCGATCGCGAGCAATACTTCCCGGATTACTCGAGCACTCGCAACGCTGCGGCCGGGACCTCGCGGCGCCTCGATGGCGGCGGCTGCGAGCACCTCACGGTCCTCTGCTACGACGTCGCGGACGAGCTCGAACTTCCGGACGAGGCGGCGAAGATCGAGCTCCTTCGCCGCTTGGGCTTCGCGACCCCGAGCTGTTTTCGCGGCGACGTGGCGAGCGTCCTCGCGCTCTACCGCCGTTATGCGGAGGGTCGGCGCACCTCGCTCGATTACGAAATTGACGGACTCGTCGTGCGCGCAGCGAGCCTCCGCACCCAGGCGCTCCTTGGCGACGTGAACCGTCGTCCGCGCGGTGCGATCGCGCTCAAGTTCCCGTCGCCGACCAAGCTGACCACCGTCGTCGGCGTGGTCTGGGAGACGGGGCCGAGCGGTCGCGTCACTCCCGTTGCCTTCGTCGAGCCCGTCGAGCTCGTCGGCGCTCAGGTTCGCCGCGCCTCACTGCACAACGCGTCCCTAGTGAGACGGCTCGGCATCGGAGAGGGCGATCAGGTCCTCGTCTCCCGACGCAACGACGTCATCCCCTACGTCGAGGAGGTCGTGCGATCTGCCGGCAAGCCGGCGCCGGTGCCTACGCGGTGCAGCGCGTGCCGCTCGGAGCTTCGCGTCGAGGGCGAGTACCTCGCGTGCCGTAACGATGCGTGTCGCGCGCGCGTGATGGGCCGGATCCACTACTGGATCGTTGCGGTCGGGGCGCTCGAGTGGGGCGATAGCCTCATCGCCGCGCTCATCGACCGCGGGCTCGTGCGAGAGCCGTTCGACCTCTACCAGCTGTCGGTCGACGACATCGCAGCCCTCGAGCGCCACGGGGCCAAGAGCGCGGAGAATGCCCTCGCGCAGCTGCGTTCGCGCCTGCCGCTGCGGCTCACTACGTTCCTGGCTGCGCTCGGCATCGAGGGGTTCTCGATCCAGACCGCGCGGCTGCTCGAGAGCGCCGGCTTCGATCTCGACGCTCTCCTCGGCGCTTCGGTCGACGACTTGGCGGCGATCCCCGGCCTCGGGCCGACGAAGGCGCAGAACATCGTCCAGGGCCTATCGGCGCGGCGTAGCGAAATCGAGCGGCTCCGAGCGGGAGGGCTCGGCCCCGTCGATCGAGCGCAAGCGGGTGCGCTCGACGGCAAGAGCTTTTGCATCACCGGCAAGCACGAACGCGGGCGCAAGGAGCTCGTGCAGCTCATCGAGGACCATGGCGGCCGCGTCCTGAGTGGCGTGACCAAGGACCTGCATTTCCTGCTGATCGACGATGTCGACTCGACCTCGAGCAAGGCCGTGAAGGCGAGGCAGTACGGCACGAAGCTCATTTCGGAGCACGACCTGGAAGGCATGATCGAAGGCGTGAAATTATCGTAAGTGGAATCGCGTAAGTGTTCTCCTTTAAGAGGAGTATCTTAAGAGGAGTATATTCAAGCGACTCGCTTGAGAATAGTATTGTGAAGGTATTCGAGAGAGAGTCCCGTCCCGCCGATGGCGGTGACCCCGTCGACGGACCGGACCCGATCGTCCCGGAGCGCCGCACATTCGAGGCCTCGGTCGCTTGGGTGGCGGCGCTTTCGTCGCTGGTCGTGCGCGGGCTCGAGCCCGCATTGCCTGGAGTCTGGACGGGTCTCGATGCCTTCATCAACGCAACGAAAGTCACCGGAGCGTTTCTGTCCCAGCTCTACGCTGTCGGCGCTGCCTGGCTGATCGGCCGCACCGTCCTGCGCGTCGCGGTGAGCGATCGCAGCGCGGGCGTGCGTTCGATGAGCATCGGCATCGCCGGCCTCGCCTTGCTCACGCTTGCGATTGGCTCGGGTGCGCTCTCGCTCCTCGTCGCCGCCGCGCTCGGTGTGGGAGTGAGTCCCAAGTTGCCGCTCGAGTCGGTGCTCGTCCTCGCGGCCATGGGCGCCCTCTATGCTGCGCTCGCCGCGCGCGAGCGCATGGCGGAGCCGCGCTTGCGGGGGCCAGCCCTGGTCGTTTTCGGCTCCGCCGTGGTCGCAGCGCTTCGGACCATGGCCGCGCTCGCTGCGAGCCGCGCGGGCGTCGAACCTGCAGCCGCCTTCACTTCTGCCGTCGGTGCTGTGGCAACCGCGGCCGCGTTGGCATCGTTCGCGGTCGTCGTCGTAGCGCTGGCGTGGTTCGCTCTTGCAGAAGGGCGCGCCTCGGCGGGGCAGGCGCCAAGGCCCGGCGCACGCCAGCGGCGCATCGCTACGGTCATCCTCATATTCGGGATGGCGGTCGGCTACGCAGCGCTAACGACGCACGGCGTCCGCGGTGATTCGCCGCGTATTCCGCTGTTTGCTGCGCGTCTCGCCGAGGCGCTGGCTCCGGTACCTTCCGGCTACGGGCCTTCTTGGGTGCGCGCGTTCGCCGAGGCGCTGCGATATCTGGCGACCGCTGCCGTGCTCTGCCGAGCGAGGCTTGACGCTCCCTCCCGGGCAGCCGTCGCGCTGGCGTTGCTCGGGGCGGATCTCGCCTCGACGCCGCTCGGGGCGGTTTCGCTCGTGCTCGGCGCCGTGATGCTGATGGGCGAGCGCGCACCAACCGATCGCGCGTCAGCACCGAGCGCGCGGCCGCACGCGCCGGCGAGCTGAGTGGATCCGTGGCAGATTTGATCTGCGCCGTTGCCTCTTGGGCCGGCGTTGTCTAAATGGGGCCCCGCGACGCGTCGTCGCACCCGAACCAATGCAGCTTCGCTGCGGACCGCTACTTCAATCGTTCGCGGGCCGCTTGGAGGATTTCGAATGACTCGTTCCATCGCATCGATCGCGACTGTGGGCCTCGCCGCGGCGTTCCTTCTCGCCGCCTGCGGGAACGAAGAAAAGCCGGGCACGAGCTACGGCGCCAAGACGACCACGACGGGCGCGAAGCCGGCCCCGAGCGCGACGGCCGCCGCGACGACGGCCGCGAAGACCGCCGATGCTGCGCCGAAGGTGGGTGCGGGCGTGCTCAAGGGCGTCGTGAAGCTGACCGGCCCCGCGCCCGAGATGAAGGCGCCGAAGAAGCGCGCTGAGTCCGAGGTCTGCAAGGACAAGTCGATCGTCTACAACGCCGTCGTCGCCACCGACGGCAAGCTCAAGGACGTGTACGTCGCCATCGCGGACGAGCTCGCGGGCGACTTCAAGCCCGCGGCGCCGGCCAAGGTCGACCAGAAGGATTGCATGTACGAGCCCCGCATCCAGGGGATCGTGGCGGGCCAGGTCGTCGAAATCGTCAACAGCGATGCGACGCTGCACAACGTGAACGCCAAGGCCGGCGAGAAGCTCCTCTTCAACCAGGCGCAGACGAAGGGCGCCGCGCCCATCCATAGCGAGAAATTCGAGGAGCCGGGGATCTACCGCCTCCAGTGCGACGTGCACTCGTGGATGCGCTCGTTCATCGTGGCGTCGAACCATCCGTACTTCGCGGTCACCGCGGCCGACGGCGCGTTCAAGATCGACAAGGTGCCGGACGGCACGTACACCATCAAGGCTTGGCACCCGACCTTCGGCGAGGTGCTCAAGAAGGACGTCGCCGTCAAGGGCGGCGAGGTCACGGTCGATTTCGAGTACTCCGGCAAGGAGCCGGAGCCGAAGGAGAACGCCGGAGAGCTCAAGGATCTCTGGTGATCGTGGGTTGCCCGGCATGAGCGCCGGGCTAACGTGGCGAATCAGAGATTCGGCACCAAAAACTCAGCGTTGGCGTCCGGCGCGCGCGATGCGATGCTTGTCGGGGCGCATGCCGGGCGCGGCCGCCCGCGCGGCGACGGTCATGCCCGCGGACCCGGATTTGACCGGACACGTGGCCGCCGGCCTCCTCGTGCCGCTACGCGATCGGGGCCCCACTTTTCGGTGTGGCGCCCCGTCGCAGCACACCGACCGCCGGCGACGCGTCGTCGCTCGACCACACCAACTCCCAGGGGTAGATTGCCGAGTCCGATGATGCCGTCGTGCCTAGAGGCGGGGGGGACATGAGCACCGCCGCCGATTCTTCGGTAGGCGGGGCAGGCGCGGCGTGCGGCGGGGTCGCGCCCGCGACCGGCGTCGGTACGCTCGTCGAGCTCGTCAGGCTCACCAAGCCGCGGATCACGCTGCTGGTCGTGCTCACCGGGCTCGCCGGCATGTGGCTCGCGGTGAAGACCGGCGCGGCGGCGACGTTCGACTGGGGCAGGGCGCTCTCTGCGCTTGGCGGTGTGGCGCTCGTCGTCAGCGGCGCCAACGCGCTCAACATGCACGCCGAGCGCGACGTCGATGCCCTGATGGCGCGCACGAAAGATCGTCCGCTACCTGCTCGCCGTCTCGACGATCGTCTCGCGCTCGCCTTTGGGCTGGCGGTGGGCCTCGGCTCCGTGCCGCTGCTCGCGGTCGTCGCGAACGCGCTCACCGCGGCGCTCGCGGCGATCTCGCTGTTCATCTACGTCTGGGTCTACACGCCGCTGAAGCGGGTCACGCCTTGGGCCGTCGTCGTCGGCGCGATCCCTGGCGCGATGCCGCCCCTGCTCGGTTGGACGAGCGCGACGGGCTCGGCGGGGGCGCTCGGCCTTGCGACTTTTGCCATCCTCTTCTTCTGGCAGCTGCCGCATTTTCTCGCGATCGCGACGTTTCGAGCGAGCGAGTACGCACGCGCCGGGATCAAGGTGCTTCCGCTCGAGCGCGATGCGAGCACCGTCCGCGCGCACGCCGTCGCGTACTCCGTGGCGCTCGTCTGCGCGTCGCTCACCGTGGTCCCGTTCGGGGTTCGAGGCAGGACTTACGTCGCGCTGGCGCTCGTGCTCGGCGCCGTGTTTTGCATGATGGCGCTCCGCGTCGAGCGACTCGTCGGCGTCGGCCGCAGCTCCGGCGATGCGTCCACGGTGGCAGCAGGCGATGCGGCCTGGGCGCGCCGGCTCTTCTTCGCCTCGCTCGTGTACTTGCCGGTGCTATTTGGCGCGATGATGGCCGATGTTGGCTGAGCGGGCGCGAGCCCGATCGGCACCGTGAGCCCCGCAAGATCGAGCGTATGACCGAAGAGGCGAAGACCGAAGCCGTCGAGGCCCGCGTGCTCGACTCGCGCCCAGGATTGCTGGGTCGCCTGATCGCGCGTCCCGCGTTCTGGATCGCCATCGTCACGGCGCTCGTGCTGACGCCGCTCGCGGCCGCGGTGTCGCGCACGGCTCCCAAGCCGCCGCCCGTGCTGCTCGAGCTGCCGAGCTTCCGCTACACGAACGAGAAGAACGTACCCTTCGGGACCGAAGAGCTGCGCGGCAAAGTGTGGGTCGCGAGCTTCGCGTTCACGAGCTGCCCCATCGTGTGTCCGAAGCTCATGGAGAAGCTCGCGGTCGTGCAGCACCGCACGCGAAACGCGGGCCCAGGCGTGCACATCGTGACGTTCTCCGTCGATCCCGAGAACGACACGCCCGAGAAGCTCGCGTCGTACGCGCGCCGCTTCAAGGCGAGCCCGTATCGGTGGAACTTTTTGACGGGCGATCTCGCGGCCATCGAGGCCACGGTCATCAAGGGCTTCAAGCTGGCGATGGGCAAGGACGCCGAGAATCTCTTTCAGGTTTTTCACAGCGAGCGCTTCGCCCTCGTCGACCAGCGCGGTGGGATCCGCGGCTACTACGAGGCGGACCAGCCCGGCATCGATCGGATGGTCCGCGACATCGGCCTGCTGTTGAATGACCTCGGCGCGCAATGACGAGACCTCGCCGAAGCGGGCGCGCCACCTCGGCTTGCTACCGCCGCTTGACGGCCCTCAAGGCTACGAGCGTTCAGTGCCGTTGACGATTGAAGTGAACGCCGACTAGAGTCCCGCTCGACTCGACTCGCCCCATTTGCGAGGCGAGCGCCCGCAATCCGAAGGGACGCACGCTGCATGACTGCGCACGCCGCATCCGAACACGATCACCACGCCATCACCTACCCGGACGAGCCGATCTACAGCCGCATCAGCGCCGGCAAGCTGGCGATGTGGCTGTTCCTGCTCTCTGACGGGTTCTCATTCAGCGGGCTGCTCCTAGCCTACGGGATCCTCCGTGGCGGCAGCACGTATTGGGGCTGCGTCAACGAGGAGCTCGTCAAGAAGTTCGGCTGCACGCTCGAGCCGATGCTTGGCATCAACTTCACCGCGTGCCTCACGTTCCTCCTCATCTGCTCGAGCGTCACGATGGTGATGTCGCACGCGGCGATGGTGGAGGGCGACCGCAAGGGCGCCATCAAGTGGCTCGGCGCGACGGTGCTCGGCGGCGCCTTGTTTCTCTGCGGCCAATACCAAGAGTACTGGGGGCTCTGGAGCCATGGCCTCTTGCACGAGGGGCTGAACTTCGGCGCGACGCACTACGCGACGACGTTCTACTGCATCACCGGCTTTCACGGACTGCACGTGACGACCGGCGTCATCTACCTCTCCTGCGTGCTCATCGGCACGATCCTCGGCAAGACGGACGCCAACACCCTCGAGGTCGCCGGGCTGTTCTGGCACTTCGTCGACCTCGTCTGGATCCTCGTGTTCACGTTCGTCTACCTCATCCCCTACGGTTGATCGATGAGCGCAAAGAAGAAAAATCAGGCAAAAAAGTCGGCCTCCAACGATTCCTCCGCGGCGGGCGATACCTCCGCAGCAGCGGCGGCCGTCGAAGAGTCGGGTGAGCACGACATGGGGGCTCCGGAAATGGCGAAGGGCCACCACGGCGCGGCGGCGCACGACGGCCACGGCCATCACGCGCCGAATCGCAAGGAGTACTGGAAGGTATTCTTCCTCCTGTTCGCGCTCACCGTCCTCGAGGTCGGCGTTGCGTACCTCGAGAAGCAAGTCGGCAAGACGCCGGTCGTGACGGCGCTGGTTGGCCTGGCGCTCGGAAAGGCCGCCGTCGTCGCGCTTTTCTACATGCACCTGAAGCACGAGTCGCAGTGGATGCGCTGGACCGTGGCCATTCCGCTCGCGTTCCCGGCGCTCTACGCCTTCATCCTCATCGCCGAGGGCATGTACCGCGCGCTCTGGCGTCCCCTCGCGCTCGCCGCTTGGGGGCAGGGATGAGGCACGCACTCGCGCTCGCGAGCTCGGGCGTGGCGCTGCTCGCGCCTGCGCTCGCGTTTGCGTGTCCGGTCTGCGCACAGCGCGCGGACGGCGGGCCCCTCGAGACGATCGCACTCGGCGCGCTCATCGTCGCCCCGTGGTTCGCGGCCGTCGCCGTTGGGCTCTGGATTCGGCGCAGCATCAAGAACGCGGCGGGACTGGCGACTGCCGGCAAGCTCGGCGGCTCGGAGACGATCGTATGAACACACAGATGAAAGCATTGGCAGCCGGCGGGACAGCGCTCGCGTCGCTGCTCTATGGCGCGTTGGCGTTCGCGGACCCGGTGCCCGAGACGAGCATTTGGGGGCTTCCGCGCGACGCATCGCAAGACGGCCACCGGATCGACTGGCTGATCAACGTGACGAATATCTTCGTCGTGTTGCTGTTCGTCGTCATGTGCGCGTGGATGGCCTACGCCGTCGCGAAGCACAATGAGAAGCACAAGGCGGAGTACGACCACGGGGACAGCAAGCACCACGTCGCCGTAGCGATGGGAGTCAGCGCGCTCATCTTCTTCGTGGTCGACGGCAACCTGTGGTTCAACTCCACCATCGACGTGAACACGGCGTTCTGGAACCACGCGGCCGCCGAGAAGCACCCCGAGGCCGTGCTCATCGAGCTGAACGCGCACCAGTGGGCCTGGGATGCGCGCTACGCCGGCCCGGACGGCAAGTTCAACAACGCGGACGATGTCGTCACCCTGAACGACATCCGCGTGCCGAAGGGCGTGCCGATCGTGTTCCAGATCGCGTCGGCGGACGTCATCCACTCGTTCTATCTGCCGAACTTCCGCGTGAAGCAGGACGCGATGCCGGGAATGATCACCCGGTTGTGGTTCGTCGCGAAGGAGGCGGGCGAGTTCGACATCGGCTGCGCGCAGCACTGCGGCACGCACCACTACAAGATGAAGGGGCGCCTCACCGTGCTCGAGGTGGACGACTACAAGCGCTGGCACGCAGAAATGAGCGCCCAGCGCGCGCGTGCCTTCAACCCGAAGGACGAGAATGCGCAGTGGGGCTGGGAGTGGAAGAGCGCGGGCGAGGGCCACGCGACCAAGGACGCCGCCCACGGCGGCGAGGTGAAGAGCGGATCATGAGCGCTTTGATGACCAAGGCCGACATCGAAGCGGCCCAGCACCTGCAGCACGCGCACAAAGAGCCGAAGGACTTCCTTCGGCGGTACGTGTTCTCGATCGACCACAAGTACATCGCGAAGCAGTTCCTCTGGGCGGGTCTCATCTTCCTGCTCATTGGCGGCATCCTGGCGATGCTCATCCGCTGGCAGTGGGCGTTTCCGATGAAGCCCGTCCCGGGCGTTGGCAAGATGCTGTTTCCGGCGTCGGGCGGTGTGATCACGCCGCCGGCCTACAACAGCCTCTTCACGATGCACGGGCTGATCATGATCTTCTTCGCGATCACGCCCATCATGATCGGTTGCTTCGGCAACTTCTGCATTCCGTTGATGATCGGCGCGCGCGACATGGCGGTCCCGCTCCTCAACATGCTGTCGTTCTGGGTGTTCGTGTTGTCTCAGGCGCTGGTCGTCGGCTCGTTCCTCGCCGAGCTCGGGGCCGCGGCCGCGGGCTGGACGACCTACCCGCCGCTCTCGTCGAACGTCGGCACCCCGGGGTTGGGCCAGTCGCTCGTGGTCCTCGCGCTCTTCGTCACGGGCGTCGCGAGCATCATGGGCGCCATCAACTACATCACGACCGTGATCCGCTTCCGCGCTCCGGGCATGACCTGGATGCGAATGCCGGCGACGGTGTGGGGGCTGTGGCTCACTTCGATCTTGAATGCCCTCTTCGTCCCGGTGCTCGGCTCGGCGGGCCTCATGCTGCTGTTCGATCGCCACTTCGGCACCCAGTTCTTCGTCACTGGGGCCAACGGTGGGATCGGCGA
>SYFR01000136.1 GCA_005800325.1 Myxococcales bacterium
ACCCGGAAGCGCCGCGTTTCCGAGGCGACGATCGACCGCACCCGCGAGCGTCGCGCCGAGGCTCAGGCACGTGAGAAACACCGCGAGCATGAGGCCGAATGCGTAGGCGCTGTTGCCGATGAGCAGCGCGAGCAGATGCGTATCGACGACCTCGACCGCGAAGACGAAGAGGCCTGAGGCAAAGGCGAGCGCCGCAAGCAAGCGGCCCTCCGGAATGGGCGTCACGGACGGCTCGTCGGGAGTCGACGTGTCGTCAGCACGCGATGCGTCGCCCCGCCATCCGACCGCGACCGCCACGACGCCGATGACGACGTTGACGAGCGCGGCCGCGCGCATCGTGCCCGCGATCCCGAGCGACGGCAGCACGACGTACGCGCTCAGCACGGCGCCGAGCGCGCCGCCGAAGGTGTTCATCGCGTAGAGTGTCGCGAGCCTTCGGCGCGAGCCCTCGCCATCTTCGCCGTGTGCCGCGAGGGCGCGCGCGAGCATCGGCAGAGTCACGCCCATCGCGACGGTGGGGACGAGCACGACGCCGCCGGTGAGGAGCGAGCGCAGCGCCGTGAGAAGGACGAGCGAGCCCGGGATGCTCCCCGCGAAGCGCCCGTACGCCGAGGAAATCGCCTCGAACATGCTCGGCGTGATCGCACACACGGCACCCACGGCCGCCTCGGCCACGCCGTACACGACGAGCGGGCGCGCCACGCGGTGAGCGACGCGACCACCGACGTACGACCCCAGCGCGAGTCCGCCCATGAAGGCCGCGAGCACCGCGCTCACCGCATACGCCGTGGCGCCGTAGATCGTCGCGAGCTGCTTGCCGAACGCCACCTGGTAGAGGAGCGCAGTGCCGCCGGATAGGAGAAACAGTGGCGCGATGATCCGAGTTCGGGCTAACAAGGCGGCTGGGTCCTATGCCGCATCCCGTCGCGTGTCTACCCGAGGAATGGCGCGCCAACATGACCGCAGCCGGCGAGAGCGCGTTCCGCGGCGACCAGGTATTTCGCTGGATCCACGGCCGCGGCGTGATGGCCCCCGCGGAGATGACGAACCTCTCGCCGGCGCTGCGTCAGCGACTCGAGGCGGCCGGGCTCGCGGCGCCGATCGCGGTCGAGCGCGTGCACCGCTCGGACGACGGGACGCGCAAGCTCCTCGTCGTGCTCGAGGGCGGAGAGCGCGTCGAGACGGTGCTCTTGCCACGCACGTCCCCGGCACGCGCTAGCGACGACGTTGGCGCTGGCATTGGCGCTGGCATTGGCGCTGGCATTGGCGCTGGCATTGGCGCTGGCATTGGCGCTGGCGATGGAGTTGGCGATGGCGATGGCGTTGGCGACGACGATGGCGGCGACGGCGACGACGTCGATGATCGCGCGGCAGTCGCGCCACTCGCGCGGCGGGTCACGCAGTGCGTCTCGACGCAGGTCGGCTGCGCCATGGGCTGCGTTTTTTGCGCGAGCGGGATCGCGGGCCTCAAGCGGCACCTCGGCCCGGAAGAGATCGTCGGTCAGCTCTACGCCGCGTCGCGTTACCTCGAGCCGGGCGAGGCGCTGCGCGGAGTCGTGTTCATGGGCATGGGAGAGCCGCTACACAATTACGACGCCGTCGCGCGCTCGATCCGACTGATGACCCATCCGCAGGGGCTCGCGCTCTCGCCGCGCCGCGTCACGGTGTCGACCTCCGGCCTCGTGCCCGAGATCGAGCGCCTCGGCGCCGACTTCGGGGGCAAAGTGCGGCTCGCGATCTCCCTTCATCAGGCGAATGACGAGCGCCGCTCGGCGTTGATGCCGATCAACCAGAAGTACCCGCTCGCGCTGCTCATGGCCGCCTTGCGGCGCTATCCGCTCGAGGGCAAGAGCCGCATCACGATCGAATACACGCTCGTCGCCGGGCAAAACGATGCTCCCGCTGACGCGAAGGCGCTCCTTCGGCTCCTCGAAGGCCTGCGCGCCAAGGTGAACGTCATTCCGATGAACCCGATCGAGCACTCGACCCTCGGGCCGCCCGCCCCCGAGCGTGTCGCGCAGTTTCAGCGGATGCTCGCGAGCGCGGGCCTGCTCTGCTTCGTGCGCCGGCGTCGCGGCGACGACGTCTCCGCTGCGTGCGGGCAGCTCGTGATGCAGGGCGAGCGGCCGAACGCGCGTTTTCTCGCCCGGCAGCCCAAGCCCTGAGGTATTTCGCTCGCGTGTTCGAGAAGGTCCTCATCGCGAACCGCGGAGAAATCGCCTGTCGCGTGATCCGCACCTGCCAGCGGCTCGGCATCAAGACGGTGGCGGTACACTCCGAGGCGGACGCCGCGGCGCCGCACGTCGCGATGGCCGACGAGGCGGTGTGCATTGGTCCGGCTCCCGTGCGCGAGAGCTACCTCGCGCTCGAGCGCATCGTGCAGGCGGCGCGCGACACGGGCGCGGCGGCGGTCCATCCGGGCTACGGGCTCTTGAGCGAGAACCCACGCTTTCCGCGCGCGCTCGAAGCGGCGCAGGTCACCTTCATCGGGCCGCCGCCCGAGGTGCTCGAGGCGTTCGGCGACAAGCTCAAGGCGCGCGCCGTCGCTCGCAGCGTCGGAGTGAGCCCGCCGCCCGGCACCGACGGCCCGATCGATCCGACGGATCCCGCGTTCGTGCTGAGCGAGGCGGCGCGCATCGGCTATCCGGTGCTCGTCAAGGCGGCCGGCGGCGGCGGCGGCATCGGCATGCAGATCGTCCAGCGCGACAAGCAGCTCGAGCGCGCCGTCGCGAGCTGCGCGGATCGCGGGCGCGCGGCGTTCGGAGATGAGCGCGTCTACCTCGAGCGCTACGTCGAGTCGCCGAAGCACATCGAGGTCCAGGTGCTGTGCGACGCCCACGGCCACGCCATCGCGCTCGGCGACCGCGAGTGCAGCCTGCAGCGACGCCACCAGAAGATCATCGAAGAGGCGCCCTCCGCCGCGCCGTTCTTTCGAGGCGCCGATGGAGCCGCGCGCCGCAAGGACCTGCACGACGCCGCGCTGCGGATCGTCCGCTCCGCGGGCTACCTTGGCGCGGGCACGGTCGAGTTCGTCGCGAGCCCCACAGGCGAGCTCTTCTTCCTCGAGGTCAATGCGCGCCTTCAGGTCGAGCACTGCGTGACCGAGATGTGCACCGGCATCGATCTGGTCGAAGAGCAGCTCCGCATCGCGGCCGGCCTCGCGATCTCGGAGCGCGCGCTCGCAGCCGAGCTCTCGGGCCACGCGATCGAGGCGCGGGTCTATGCGGAAGATCCGGCGCGCGGCTTCGTGCCGCAGCCCGGGACGATTACGAAGCTCGCCTGGCCGAGCCCCCGAGCGCACCTCCGCGTCGAAGCGGGGATCCTGGAGGGCTCCGAGGTGACCCCCTTCTACGATCCGATGCTCGCCAAGCTCGTCGTGCACGGCGCCGATCGACAGGAGGCCATCGCGCGCCTCAGCGAAGTGCTCGCAGAGACGCGGCTCACGCTCGAGGGCGCGAGCGGCCCCGGCGCCACGAACCTCGGTTTTTGCCGGGAAGTGCTCGCCTCGCCGGCGTTCATCGACGCGACCTACG
>SYFR01000137.1 GCA_005800325.1 Myxococcales bacterium
CCTTTCCTTTTTTCTTTCTTTGCATCTTCATCTTCATCTTGTTCTATGGCGATGATGAGTAGCTGTGGGAACATAAGCGTCCAATCGGCTGACCAGCTGAAGCAATTGAAGGTCCTCATCGTGGCGCCCACGAGCCTCGTGCCGGGCTGGTGCCGCGAGCTCGAGCGCTTCGCGCCGGGGCTCTCGGTCCTGCCGCTCGTAGGGCCGAAGCGGCATGCGCGCTTCCGTGAGATCGGGTCGACGGACGTCGTCGTCACGAGCTACCCGCTCATCACGCGCGATCTCGCGACCTACGAGAGCCACGGCTTCTACATCGTCGTGCTCGACGAGGCGCAGACGATCAAGAACCAAAACAGCCGAGCAAGCCAGGCTGTTCGCAGCGTGCCGAGCGAGCTGCGATTGTGCCTCACGGGGACGCCCATCGAGAACAACCTCGGGGAGCTCTTCTCGCTCTTCGACTTCCTCATTCCGGGGCTATTGGGCAGCCGTGCCCAATTTCAAGGGTCCTTTCGGCTGCCCATCGAGATGGGGGACGAGTCGCGCCTCGAGCAGCTGCGCCGGCGGGTGGCGCCATTCATTCTGCGCCGTCTCAAGCGGGACGTCGCGACGGAGCTTCCGCCGAAGACGGACATCGTGCGCCCCATCGAGCTCTCCGAGGGTGAGCGAGAGCTCTACGAGAGCATTCGAATCGCCGCGCACGCCAAGGTGCGCGCCAGCATTCGCAAGAAAGGCCTCGCGGCATCGACGGTTCCGGTGCTCGACGCGCTCATGAAGCTGCGTCAGGTCGCCTGCCATCCGCGTCTCGTGCGCGTGCCCGCCGCGTCGCAGGTGACCACGGCGACGAAGTATGAGACGACGCTCGACCTGCTCCGCCGCTTCGCGCGCGAGGGCAGGAAGGTGCTCGTCTTCTCGCAGTTCGCGCGCATGCTCGCGCTCCTCTCCGAGGGCCTCTTGCGCGACGGCATTCGCCACGTGACGCTCACCGGCAAGACGACGGATCGTCAGGCGCGGGTCGACGCGTTCCAGAGCGGGCGCGCCGACGTGTTCCTCATCAGCTTGAAGGCGGGCGGTACCGGGCTCACCCTCACCGCCGCCGACACGGTGATTCACTTCGATCCATGGTGGAACCCCGCGGCCCAGTCTCAGGCCACGGATCGCGCTTACCGCATCGGCCAGACGAAGCCCGTGTTCGTGTATCGGATGATCGCCTCCGGCAGCGTCGAGGAGCGCATGCTTCAGCTACAGCAGAAGAAGCAGCGGCTCGCCGACGCCGTGCTGCACGGGGGAGCGGCCGAGGGCGCGCTCTCCGAGGAGGAGATTGACGATCTCTTCGCGCCGCTCGAGTGAGCTCGTTGGGCGAGCGTGGGCCTCGCCGCGGCGCGCCGCCATGCGGCTCAGTGCTCGGTGATGATCTGCCGGAGCGCCTCGTAGCTCGCGACCCGGAGCCGAGGCTTCAGGGCGATGCCGCCTCGACGCTCGAGCTCTTTCAGCGCGCGCGACAGCGTCTCGGGCCTCATGGCGAGAATGCGCGCCATGATGAAGCGCGGAATGCGGAGCGCGCTGTCACCCTCGCACGAGTCGATGAGGAACTTCGCCACGCGCACGAGGACGCGGCCGTGGAGGGTAGTGCGCTCGCGGATGCAGGCGCCCGCGGAGTCGACCGCCGACATGACGAGGCTCCGAGCTGGCTCGTTGATCGCGTCGTCGAGCCAGAGCTTGATCTTGCTCAGCTCGATGGACTGGTAGCGGACATCGGTGAGGGCCCAGAGCTGGTAGCTGACCACCACCTCGTTGAGCCGCTCCATGGCGATGACGCTGCCCGGGCCTCGGAGCATCGAGAGGATCTCGTCGCCCTTTTCGTCGAGCGCGCTCACGATGAGGCGGCCGTGCGTCACGAACAGGAGCTCCGGCTCCTCGCCCAGGTTGCGCGAGCTGCCCGCCGAGAGCTCGTGCGAAGCCGTCGGAAGGTTCTCGATCCACTCGGGGCGCCGCTCCCGTGCTCGCTGATCACGATAGGCGGGTTGCTGCACATGACTGGAGGTCCACTCACCGATCGACATGGATGTACCATCCGTGGTTTCGCTCACTCGAGAGCGGCTCGTCGACGGGCGAATGGGCGAGAATTGCCGATTCTCCCGTCTGCCATGGGGTCAAGCAACTGCCGTGCCTACGAGGTGCCGGCGCTCACCTGGGCTGAATCGCGAGCGGCGGATCGCGCCAGGTCTTCCGCTCTTCACGAAGCCGCTCTTCCATGAGCAAGAAGCGTTTCGACTCGCGCTCGAGCCGGGTGCGCGCCTCACGCAGCTCCCTCAGGGTGGCGCGCCGCGCTGCGGTATCGAGGCGCCTTTGCGCCTCGGCGAGCTGTCGCTCCACCCGGCCGAGCTCGCCCTTCATCAAGGCAGCTTCCGCCTTGCGTCTCGCGACGTAGGCGAGGTGTCGCTCCCGCGCCTCGGGCTCGTCTTCGTCGAAGGCGGCCTCCGCGAGGCGCAAGGCAGCGTAGGCGTCATAGAGGTCGCTGCGCGCCAGCTCCGATGACCGGCTCGAGCGGGCCGTGGCGTACGCGGTGCGCGCAGCGGCGAGCTCCGGCGTCGGCCTCGATGCACAGCCCGAAGCCAGAGCCACGATCGCAGCGGCGAGCCATTGCCTCGTGCTCGGTACGTTGCGGTGCCACTTCATGGGGTCACTTCCTCGCGGTCGCATCAGCGCGGCCCTCCGCTCGACGTGCGCCGCTCGAGCTCAGCCTCGACGAGCGCCGCCCGGTACGCGAGGTTCCGGGCTTCGATGCGGGTCGCCGCGACGCGGGCCGCGAGCTCTGCCACCGCGGCGTCCTCCCGAGCCTCGACGAGCACGGCGCGAGCCTCTTCGTGCTCGCCCGCGGCGAGGTGCCGCATGCCACGAGCGAGCGCGTCGCGGGCGAGGTTCAGGTGGGCATTCGAGAGCGCGAACGAGGGCGCGTGCAGGCGCTCGGCGGCAGCGAGTGCACCCTGTGCCGCGTCGAGCTCGGCGCTCGGCCGGGGGGCGCCGGTGCACGCCGCGGCCGCCACAGCGAGGAGCCACAACGAGGCTCGCGTACAGGCGGCATGGCGAATGAACATCAGACACTCACCTCGCGACGGGCATTGGCCCGCATCGCTCGACGTTGCGACCGGCCGGAATTGACCGCGCTACACCCGCTACGCACGCAGCGGCCGTGCCACGCGCGGCGCCGCGCCGCTGGAGGTCACGAGGCTGGAGGTCACGAGGCTGGAGGTCACGAGGCTGGAGGTCACGAGGCCTCGCGGCGTCGCGGCGCGCCGGCTGCATCGGGGCTGACATGGCCCTCTTCGACACCGCGGACTACGACGGTCACGAGCACGTATCGTTCTTCGCCGATGAGCGCGCCGGGTTGCGCTGCATCGTGGCGATCCACAGCACGGCGCCGATCGGGATCTCGGGTGGCGGGTGCCGGATGCAACCGTATCAAGACTCGCAGGCCGCGCTGCGCGATGCCCTGAGGCTCTCGCGCGCGATGTCGTACAAGCTGGCGCTCGTGGGGCTGCCGGCGGGCGGCGCGAAGGCGATCATCCTCGGCGATCCGGCGCGAGACAAGTCGGCGCCACTCCTCCGCGCCTTCGGGCGTGTCGTCGAGCGCCTTGGAGGTCGGTTCATCGCCGGGGAGGACGCCGGAACGACGCCGGCGGACATGCGCATCATCGGCGAGGAGACGGCGTACGTCGTGAAGGGCGGCGCCGATACGGCTCGCGCCACGGCGGAGGGGGTCGTCCTTGCGATGGAGGTCGCCGTCGCGCGGAGGCTCGGCCGCACACTCGACCGCGTCCGCGTGCTCGTGCAAGGGGCCGGTCGCGTCGGGTTTCACGTGGCCCGCGAGCTCAAGAAGCGCGGCGCCGAGGTCATCGTCGCCGACCGGGATCCGCGCGCCGTCGAGCGCGCCGTCGCCGAGCTCGGGGTGAGCAGCATCGCCCCGGCGGACGTCTTCTCCGCCGATGTGGACGTGCTCTCACCGTGCGCGCTCGGCGACGTTCTGAACGCACAGTCCATCCCGAAGCTCCGGTGCTCCGTCGTGGTCGGCAGCGCGAACAACCAGCTGAAGGAGGACGCCGACGCCGACGCCCTCGTGGCGCGTGGGATCCTCCATTGCCCGGACTTCGTGAGCAGCGCGGGCGGCGTCATCGGCGCGGCGCTCGACGGCGCAGGAGGCTCAGCCGCGGCGACTGCATTTCTTCCGCGGATGAGCCAGCTCCCCGAGCTCACGAGCAAGGTATTCGAGCTCGCGGAAAAATCCGGCAAATCGCCGCACGCTGCGGCGCTGGGCCTCGCCCGTGAGCGCGTGGCGGAGCTTCGCCGCTCTAGCCGTTGAAGCAGACGTCGAAGAAGTAGGCGCTCATCAGGTCGCTGCGCGTCCGCTGCTCGGGCATCTGGCGCTTGCGATAGGCGAGCACGTGGCTGTAGCTCAGCACCTGATAGAGGGCCGGGGCGAGGTCGCCACGCTCCGCGTAGACGTCGGGCGCTCGTGACAAGAGGTGGGCGAGGTCCTGGGGGATGTCACGCCAGTGAAGGAACATGTCGCGCACGAGCGCGCTCGCGATCTTCTTCCGCGCGCCAGGGGGAGCGAGCCGTGGCGTTCGCGGCGCGTCGTCGAACAGTGCCGCCGCAAACATCTCGGCGCTCATCAGCATTACGCCGGCGGTGGGGCGCGGGTTGCATTCGAGCAGCACCAGGCCCGATTTGGTCCGCTTCGCGTCGAGCGAGAGCTGCCCGTGGTAGTGCGTCGCGGCGGCGATGGTCTCGGCCAGTAGCAGCGTCTCCTTCGCGTCGACGGACTCGAAGACGATGCCCCCCGCGTGGTCGATCTCGCGCGGGTGGACATAGGCCGAGTGGGCGGCGACGCGGCCGTGCTGCACGACGCTGAACGAGCACATGTCCTCTCCGGCCACGTACTCCTGCACGACCCACGGGTTGTCCTCGGTCACCCGGCAGTCGGCGATGTGGGTGACGCCAGCGAGCGGGCCGACGTCGGTCAAGAGCTCGACCCCGCCCCGCGAATAAGCCGGCTTGCAGAAGAAGCCATCGCTGCGAAGAATGGCGCGCTCGAGCTCTGCCACGCTCTTGACGACCGTGGTGCGAGGGACGCGGAGGCCGAGCTTGCTGGCCAGTTCCGTGAATGTCACCTTGTTGTGTAGTGTGCGAAGCGTGGCGAAGCTGGGCGTGAAGACGCGCGTCGGGATTTCTGAGATGTGCTCCGCCACGTACAGCGCCTCTTCGAACTGCGGCAAGACGAGATCCACGCTCCGAGTCGTGATGATTTCGCGCAGACGCGCGATGTACTGCCGTGTCGCGTAGCGAGGCGAGGGCGTGACGACCGACTCGAAGACGTATCGCGAGTGGCTGCCAGGTGCGGTGCCAAACGTGTCGGCGGCGATGATCTCATGGCCGAGCTTTCCCAGCTTGCGGATCTCGTCCAGCGCAAATGGCATTCGCGAGGTCGTGATCAGAATGCGCATCTTCAGGGTCTCGTCGATGACGCGGTGGTGGGCCGACGCACCGCGCCTGGGCAGCTTGCGGAGGGCGGTCGAGCGCTGGCACGGGATGCCCGCGGGAGGTCGCAAGAAGCGTTCCGAGGGCAAGACGAGCGCGCACGCGCCGGCGGCGGCGAAGTGATCGGGCGCAAGGTGGCCCTCGTGCTCGGGGCGGGCGGCCCCGTCGGACACGCCTTTCACGCCGGGGTGCTCGCCGCCGCCGAGGAGCACGCGGGCTGGGACGCGCGCGGCTCGTCCCTCATCGTCGGGACGTCGGCAGGGGCGTCCGTGGGTGCGCTCCTTCGTGCCGGGATGGCTGGGCGCGACCTCTATGCGCGGGTCGCTCGTGAGCCGATGTCCGACGAGGGCGCAGCCATCGCGCGCCACTACGTGCGAGCGGCGATCGGAGAGGGCCCGCGCGCTACGCCGTACACGCCCGCCGCGCTCGAGTACCTTCGCAGAGTCGCGCGGGAGCCGCGGAGCTTGCGACCGGGGCCGCTCGTCGCGGCGCTGCTTCCGGAAGGCACGACTTGCCTCAAGGACCAGGCGGCGCGGCTCGGCAACCTCTTCGGCGGCGAGTGGCCTTCGCTGCCGCTCTGGCTCACGGCAGCGGATCTCGGGACCGGCGAGCGCGTCGCTTTCGGCCGCAGCGGAGCGCCTCGCACCGACGTCGGCACGGCCGTGAGCTGCTCGGGCGCGGTCCCGGGGCTCTGCCGGCCCGTCTCCGTGGGCGATCGTCGCTACGTCGATGGCGGCATTCTCTCCGCGACGCACCTCGATCTCGTCGACGACCGCTATGACCTCGTCGTGGTCAGCTCCCCGCTGTCGATGTTCGCGCCGATGCGCTGGCTCTTGCGGCGGGAGCTCTCGCACGCACGGGCGAGGGGGCTCACGACGCTCGCGATCGAGCCCGACGCCGCGGCGATGCGCGTCATGGGCAATGACCCGATGGATGCGTCGCGAGGCCCGGACGTCGCACGCGCCGCTTTGAGGCTCATGGCCGACGTGCTGGCGAGATCCGGAGACGTGCCGCGGCGCGACTCATGAGCTGAGCCAGTGGACTCAGGAGCTGGCTAATGAGATGCGGCGCCGCAGCGCGCGTGGGGCAATGAAGGACAGCGCGGTTCCGCGCGCCGCCTCCGCCTCGAGGCCGTGGACGAGCTCGGTAATCGCTGCATTGGCAGGGGTCGCGACTCCGCACTCGGCGCCGAGAGCGACGATCGCGCCATTGAGCTGCTCGATCTCGGTGGCCTTGCCACTCTCGAGGTCGACGAGGGTGCTCGAGCGCGCGTTGCTGTCCGAGCCGACGAGCGACGCGGCGGCGAGCCGAATGAGCGGGCTCGGCAAGAGCAGGGCGCGCGCGATCCACGGCAAGGGAACGTGCGTAATCTGCGCTGCTGCCAAGCGATGTGCCTCGAGGACCGCGAGCCCCTCGCGCAGGCAGGCCGCGAAGCACCAGCGCGCGTCCTCGGACTCGATCGACGCGAAGATCCCGAGCCCCGTGGCGGCGCACACGCCGTTGTTCAAGTTCAACAGCAGCTTGGCGCGCTGAACGGCTTTGATGTCGTCGCGCAAGGAGAGCACCTCGCCGATCGAGCGGAGGGGGCGGGCGAGGCTCGACAGCTGCGCCCGCGCTCGGTCGCAGCCGCTGCCCACGAACACGTCCCCCTTCGTCGTCTTGCGGAACGTGGCACCTTCGCGAGCGACGTTGAAGACGACGACGCCGGCGAGCGTGCGTTCGCGCCCGAGCTCGGCGCCGAGCAGGCTCGCGCCGCTGAGCCCGTTTTGAAGCGAGACGACGAGCGCTCGTGGCGCCAACACCTTCGCGAGCTCCCGGGCGGCCTCCCGCGTGTCGCGCGCTTTGACCGTGACGAGGCAGAGGTCGACGTCGGCGAGCGCTCCCGCGGTCTCGGACACGACGAGGCTCGCGGCCGGCTCGAGCCGCCGCCCGGTCAGGGTGACGGCAGCGAGATTGCTTTGCAGTGCGACCAGCGCGGAGCGGCCGACCATGATCGTCGTCACGCCCGCGGCCGACAGACACACGCCCAAGTAGCCGCCGATCGCTCCGGCACCGAAAATCCCGACGCGCATCATTGCCTCTCGAGGCCCCGAGGCTAGCGTTGAAGCATGCGGCTCACCACGTGTTCGGCAGGGCTCCTCTCTTTGGTCGCGTGGCTCGGGTGGAGCGATGCGGCGGCGCGCGTTGCGTCGCCAGCGGCGCGGGGTGCGTCACCTGCGTCACTGGCGTCACTGGCGCTACCTGCAGCCTTGGGGGCGCGTGCGGAGAGCGACTCGCCGGTGAAGCTCGAGGCGAGCCTGCCTGCCGGCCTCGAGGGCACGTTTCGATTCGGCGGAGGCGACGCCGAGCGACGCCAGAGGGAGGCAGCCATCGAGGACGTCGTCTCGCGCATGAACGTGTTCGTTCGCGGCATCGCTCGCCGCCGGCTCGCGAGCGCTACCGTGATCGTCAATCAGGTGCGCGTCTCGCGCGACGGCAACGCGGTCACGGTCGAGTACGATGGGCGCAGCTATCGCGCCGAGCTTGGTGGGGCGCCCATCGATGTCGTGAGCGTGACGGGGGACGAGGTCAAGCTCACGCACCGCGTGAAGGGCGACCGGCTCATCCAGACCTTCGCGGGCAAGGACGGCGGACGGCGCAACGTGCTCTCGTTCAAAGGCGGGCGGCTCGTCCTCCGCGCCACGATCTTCTCCCAGCGCCTCCCGAAGAGTCTCGCGTACAAGCTCTCTTACGAGCCGAAATAGGGCGCGCCCGCCGAGCGCGCATCGCCCTTCGTGCTCGCCCGCATCGCTGTTGCTCTTCGGTATCGCGATTGCACCCGATCGGGGTGCCACGTGCCTTCACGCCAAGCCCTCGGGCAAGCGTCGGAGGCGGCGGCGGAGGAGGAGGCACGAATGCTACGTATCGTCGACCGCAGGGACGAGCTCGTCACCGTAGAGGCGTCGGGCCGCGTGACGAGGGACGACTTCAAGGACGTGGTCCCGCAGCTCGAGGGCGCCATCTCGACGCACGGCAAGCTCAGGATGCTCTTGCGGCTCGACCACGTCAGCCGCTGGCAGCCGGACGCACTGCTCGAGGACGCGAAGTTCGACTTGAAGCATCGCAACCACTTCGCGCGGATCGCCGTCGTGGGCCACGGCATCACCGAACGCATCGCGACGCGCCTAGCGGGCAGTGTCGTCAAGGGCCCCGTGCGCTTCTTCGAGCGCAGCGAGGCCGCCATGGCGGAGTCCTGGGTCCGCGAGCGCGACACGCACCGAGGCGGGTACGCTTGATGCTTTCGTCGAGTTCGTGGTGGCTGGCATCGAGGCCGAGGGCCTGCCGCTCGCGCGGAGCGGAAGGGTGAGCGAGGCTGCTTCCGTGCGCGTCGGGCCCTATCGCATGCACTCCCTGCTCGGCAAGGGGGGGATGGCGAGCGTCTACCTTGCGCTCGACGAACGCTGGGCGGGCGTGCACCGGCTCGTGGCCGTGAAATGCATGCACCCACGACTCGCGAACGAGCCCGAGATGGTGGAGATGTTTCGCGACGAGGCGCGCATTGCCACGCTCGTCTTGCACCCGAACGTCTGCCGGGTCGTCGACTTCGGAGCGAGCGACGGCACTCCGTTCCTTGCCATGGAGTACCTCTGTGGGGAGTCGCTCGCCAGCGTACGCAATCGCCTCGCGGCAACTGGCCAGGATGGCAGGGAGGCAGCGAGGCACCGCGCCGCGCTCGTGGTGCGCATGCTCGCCGATGCGTGCGAGGGGCTTCACGCCGTCCACGAGCTAAAAGACGGCGACGGCCGGCCGCTCTGTGTCGTGCACCGCGACGTCTCTCCGGAGAACATGCTCGTGACGTGCACGGGGTGCGTAAAAATCGTGGATTTCGGCATCGTGAAGGCGCGCCTTCAGAGCCATACGACCGAGACCGGCATCATCAAGGGCAAGCTGTCGTACATCGCTCCGGAAGTGCTTCGTGGCGCTGAAGTAGACAAAAGCAGCGACATCTGGGCGATGGGGGTCATCGCGTGGGAGGTCATGACGGGTGAGCGGCTGTTTCGCCGCACGACGGACGCCGACACGCTCGCCGCCATCGAAGGCGCGGTCGTCGCGCCGCCGTCGTCGCGCATGGCGGGGCTGCCCGTAGAGCTCGACGCGCCGATCCTGCGCGCACTCGACCGCGACCCGAAGCATCGCTATCCGACCGCCCGCGAGTTCGGTCGCGCACTGCTCTTCGTCGCCGATCGCTGTGGCGTGCGTGCCGAGGCGAGCGACGTCCAGGCATGGATGTACGCCGCGTTCGCGCACGACGGCGCGTGCCAGCAGCGAATGCTCGTCAAGCTCGACGAGCCCAGCGCCGGCGCGCACGCCGAGGTCGTTCGTGACGTCGCTGCGCCGGGCTCACGTGGCGAGCTTGCCCGCCCAGACCGAACGATGCGGCGCTTCGGGAAGCGCGCCTCGGGGTGGTGGCTCGCCGCGGGAATTTCGGGCGCGGTGTGCGTGGGCGGGCTCGCGGCCGTTGCCCTTCGCCGGTCGGCCTCCGGTACCGACGCGCGGGAGCTCGCGGCGCATGCGGCGGTAGAGGCGCCCGAACGCATCATCGAGCTCAGGGTCGGTGACGAGGTCGTGTGGCGCGGGCGCGCCTCGGCGCTCCCGAGTGGGGTCGCGGAGAAAGCCGCACGCGAGTCGGAGCCCCGGGCCGACACACTGCGCCCGTGACGCGCGGGAACTTACTCGTCCACGGCGCTTGCGCTCTCCGCCGCAGGCTCGAAGTCCGCGACGGGCGCCTCGGGCGAGCCCCCATCGTGGGTCGGATCGGGATCACCGACCTCGAGCATGTGAGCGCACTCGGCCGGAATCGAGATCGCGTCGAAGTCGGGACCGATCTCGAACGTCGCGGCGCACGGGTCGTCCGGCACTGGAACGGCATGCTCCGCTGATTGCCATTCTTCGCCGGAGACGTCGTCGCGCTCCGCATCATCGACGATCGCGGGCCCGTCTTGCGCCGCGCAGCCGACGCACCATGCGAGCAAATAGGAGGCTCGTCGTCCGAGGTTCATACGCCCGCACTTGCGACCTGCGTGCCACCCTGAGAGAGAGGCGCAACTGCCCGTCGTCAGCTTTCGCGCGACCACCGCGACGCGTGCAAGTTCGACTCGCGCGTGACCCATTGCGCCACGCGTCCTGTGCCCTGCTGCGTCTGGCGCCGATGGCACGGCCATTGCGAACTCGGCCGACACCTCGAGGTGCGGAGCGATCCGAAGCGGGGCCCATGAACCGAGAGAGAGGAGCCGGTATGAGAGTTACGAATGAAGGAGCGGCGGCGCTCGCAGCGCTCGTCGCGACGACGACCCTGGCGTGTGGCGCAGCGCCGGAACCACCGCCGCTCGACGCCGCAGCCCCGCCAGACATGCTCGAGGCCATCGTGTACGAGATGCCGAAGACGCCCGTGGTCGCGAGCCCCTCGCCCACCGAGGAGAGGGCCGCCGCTGACGCTGCCATGCCCCCCTATCGAGGTGCGTCGCCCGCCCCGACAGCCTCGCCCGTGCCCCTCGCGAAGGACAAGGGGCTATGTCCGATTGACGTGCAGTCGGCGACCGCGCACGCCGCCATCGATCGGGGCCATGTCCTCCTGCTCGTCACCGTGCCCGACGAGCCGCAGGCGCGCGAGCTCGAGAAACGCGCACGAGACTGGGCCGTTCGCACGCGGCGCTTCGTTCCCGCCATCCCGACGGAGCTCGGCGCGGGCGCCCCCCGCCGCCCCATTCAAGTGCGAATCGTCGTGCAGCACATCGTGCACGGCGCGATGATCGCGCTGACCCCGCTCGACGCCGCCCGCGCGGGAGAGCTCTTCGAGTTCGTGCGCAACGAGGCCGAGCATCTCGGCAAGGGGCGCTGCCCCGTCGCTGCGCCTACGACGCGCCGATGAGCTTGCGAACGCCCGCTGCGAACGCGGCACGCAGCGGGCGCGGCTCGAACCGCCACTCGCTCCCGACGGTCACGACCGCGCCGCGGAAATGGCGCTTGAAGTCGGAGATCCCGCCAACAGCATCGGCGGCGTCTCCGTGGCTGCCGGCGGTGATGCCGCCGAAGTCGAGGGCCGTCGCTCCGAGGCTGCGAGCCCAATGCATGAGCGCCCAAGCGGGGCCATAGCCGAGCGGCGTGCCGGAGCGAACCGCGCGCGTCGACGCCGCGTCGGCATAGCTGACGTGGTCGCCCTGGCGGTGACCGCACGCGAACGCGAGGAGCCTTCCGTCCTCGGGAGTGTGGACGCCGACGACGCGCACGAGGTCGGGCCTCGCATTGGCGAGGGCGATCGTGTCCGCGAAGGGCCGCCGCGGCGCCGCCCCGCCCGTGCGACGACGCGTCTCTTCGACGAGGGTCTGCATCTCCGCGGCGCGGTCGGGATGGGTGATCGGGGCCACGGTCAGGCCGCGGCGCTCGAAGGCTCGGATGTGTCGACGCGCCGTCCCATGAAAGCGGCCGAGCACCTCCGCCTCCGAGCCGGTGAGATCGACGACGGACGTCTCGGCATAGCCTCGGGGGCTCGCCTCGGGCAGAAAGCCGAGCTGCGAAGCGGCGCGCGACAGCTCGCGGAGCACCTCGCCGTCGAGCGAGAAGAGCGCGAGCTCGGTGCACAGGACGCGCGGCTCGGCGGCCGCGAGCGCCTTGAAATGCGCTATCGCTGCCACGAGTCCCTGGAGCTCGGCCGCGGCGCCGACTCGCTCGGCTCGCCACACGCGGTGGCCGGGGAGGGCACGCGTCCGAGTCACGGTGACCGGGACCGCAGCGACGGCACGGCCGCCGGGCGCGCGGGCGCAGAGGAGGAACTGAGGCTGATCGAGTGCCGTTGCCCAAGCCGAGCGCTGAAGGAGCGGCAGCGGGATCCCGGCGGCAGAGAGCTCGCTCTCGGCGCGGGCCCAGGAGCCGTCGTGGGTGCGGCACAGCTCGATCGAATAGGGCTCGAGCGCACAGGCCTCGATCGAGTTGGGCTTGATGGCATCTGGATGGGTAGTCATCAGGTGACCCTCACGCGCGAAATGGCGAACACCACGCCGAGCAGCGACGCGGACACGCCGACCACGAGGAGCGCGTCGCGGACGCGAAACGGCGCAGCCAGCGCCGGCGCGTGGCGCTTTACGGAGGCATAGAGCGCGGCCGCGAGGCCAAAGTGAATCCAGAAGACGTAGTGAAAATTGAACGAGAGGAAGAACGCGCCTACCGAGAGTCCGGCGAACGACGCCACGAGCGAGCGGGCCCAGATCCGCGCAGGCTCCGCCTCGGGCACGTCGACGGACGCGAGGACGGCGAGCGGCATTCTCAGCGCGACGTAGAGCGCCGCGGTGAAGAGCACGAGGCCCAAGACCCCGTTCTCGGCGGCGGCGAGCAGGAACGAGTTGTGGGCCGTCAGGTGATGGTGCGCCAAGAACTGCTCGTGTCCCACGCCGAGCCACGGATACGCGCGCACCATCTCGATCCCCTCGTACCAAGTCTCGATTCGCTCGGAGGTCGACGCCGTGGCGCCGCTTCCCGACCTGCCTCCGACGAGGAAGAGGAGCGGGGCAAGTGGCGCTACGGCGATGAGGCTGCGCTTGCCGTAACGAAGGAGAAGGTAGGCTCCACAGATCGCGGCGAACACCAGCAGGCCGCCCCGCGACGCGGAAAATACCAGGGTAGTGAGCGCGAGGGCGCCCATGGCGAGGACGGTGACGAGACGCATCCTCGTCCGCTTACGCTGGTAAAACCCGAGGGCGAGCGGAACGCCGAGTGACACCGCGAGCGCCGCCTCGTTCGGGTCGTGGAGCACTCCGATGTAGCGCACCCGCCCGTGCTCGATCGTCGTGATGCCGAGCGAGCCCTGATGCTCGCAGCGATAGAGCGCCTGGGGCTCGGGCGGGTCGATGAGGCACTCCTCTACCGTGGCGCAACCGCGTCCGTCCGAGACGCCCATGGCGCTATGGTCTTCACGCGACTCCACCGAGACGCAGGTCTTGTCGCTGAGGCGCTCCTCGACGCACACGAGCGCAATCCACAACAGGCAGGCGA
Source organism: Myxococcales bacterium (assembly GCA_005800325.1). Lineage (GTDB taxonomy): Bacteria > Myxococcota_A > Polyangia > Polyangiales > Polyangiaceae > SYFR01. Next base: position 13,561 of record SYFR01000137.1, read on the forward strand.
GCATGGCTCCGGCGAGGACCTCGTAGGCGCGCAGCGTCCCGACGCCGTGACCTACTGCGATGTAGAGCGCGAGGACGATGGCGAGACCGAGCGCGGTGTCCGCGGTCACGCTCGGGGCCATCGCGAACGACGTCACGAGGCACCACAGCGAGAGCGCGACGAGCCAGCCCGTGGGCGGGCGACGCCCGAGATCGAGGTGCCCGAGCCGGGCATCCACGAGAATACCGGCGAGCGCGAGCGCAAAAAAACCGTAGAGAAACGGAATGGCTCGCAGCGCCGGCACGAAGTCGAAGGGCCTCGCCAGGACGAAGACCACGAGCAGCACGACGCCAGGCACGGCAAACACGGCAGCGCTTCGGGCTGCAAGTTGCAGGCCGCGCTGCGTCAGCGCGTGCGTGCGGTCGCCTGGCGAGCATTCGCGAGCTCGGGGACTATCTAGAGAGCCGAACGTCCAATGAAGCGCGCGTGGCTCATCTCGCTCCTCGGTATGTTCGGATGCTCGGGGGGGGCGGCGAAGTATCCGTACTACCAGGAGCCCGACCCGCGTCGCGCCGAGTACGTCATCGGAGTCGCCGACGACCTCGAGGTGAGCGTCTGGAAGAATCGCGAGCTCGACAGCAAGATCTCCGTGAGGCCGGACGGCAACATCACGATGCCGCTCGTGGGCGACGTGCGTGCAGACGGGCTCACGCCGACCGAGCTCCGCGGCCAGATTTCGCGGCGGCTGCTCGCGTTTCTGCGTGAGCAAGAGGCCGTGGTGACGGTGGCCGTGACGAGCGTGAACAGCTACTACGTCACCGTCTCCGGCAACGTGATGACGCCAGGGCGGTTCGCGTCGCGCGGCTATCTCACGATCGCCGACGCCGTGGCGCTGGCGGGCGGGCCCAATCGATTCGCCGAGCCCGACGGGACGATCCTCCTGCGCAAGTCCACCGACGGCTCGATCCGAACGATCCCGATCGACTACCAAGGGATCATCCAAGGACGGAGCCTCGAGCAGAATCTGGTGCTCGTCCGCGGCGACACGATCTACGTACCGTGACGGCAGACCAGTACTACTGCCGCAGCTTGGTCGTTGGTGGCGCACGGTGTCGCGTGAGGCAGCATGCCGGCGTTCACCCTCAAGGGACCAGCCCGTTTTCAGGGTCATGGGACCAGGGGAAGTCGCTGCGATCGAGGCGAAGCATGCCGCAGGAGCCGCGCAGCTGCGCCTGAACGTGCATGCCCACACGCTCGCATTGGATGGCGTGTACGTGCGCGCCGAGGACGGCGCGCTCGGCTTTCGCGCCTTGCCCGCGCCGACCGCCGCCGAGGTGGCCGAGCTCGCGCGCCGCACGGCCGCAGGGGCACGCACCATCCTCGTCAAGCACGGTCGCTCGCTCGAGGGGCTGTTCGAGGGCGCGAGCGACGACGAGCCCGACCGCCTCGCCGACGCGCAGCCCGCGCTCGCCGCCTGCTACGGCGCCGCCGCTCAGGGTGTCGGCCTGTTCGGCGAGCGTGCCGGCCAGCCCACGCTGCGCCTGGTGCGCCCCGAGCTCGAGCGCGACGGCGAGCCCGTCGCCGAGGTGCTGGGCTCTACGTCGTTGGAACCGAAGGCGTGAAGGTCGAGGTCAAGATCGATGGGTTCGCCACCGGCGCCAAAGGCACGACGCCAGAGGACTTCACCGAGGGCGTCGGCGAGGGCTCCGATCTCGTGCCCCCGTCCCTCTACGAGGACCAGGTCGCTAAACGCATCGGCCAGCCCTAATGCCTACTTCGTGGCGAATCGTGTGCACTAATCGTGCCTAATCGTGCCTAGCCTGAACCGCCGACTCAGCTCGTTCACCGATTCGTAGCTTCCCAGGCTAGGTAATCGGCGTAGACCTCTTCCTGGGTCTTCCACACGATTCGCCCGTCGGCAATATAGGGCTCGAGCATGGCGAACCACGTCTCGAGAAGCTCGTCGGAGAGCTCGAGGCCGAAGCTCCATACGAAGTAGAGTTGATTGATCTTGCTCGGATCGATCACCGCGAGCGCCGCGTCGATCTGCTCCTTCGACAGGTCGATATCGGCCTGGGTGAAGGTGCAGCTCGTCAGCATACCGGGGCTCTCGGCCTCCTCCTCGAGGCAGGGCAAGGTCCCATTCGAAGGCAGGATCACCAATTTTCCGTCGGGGTTGTCCGTCAGCCAGTCGCTCCCGTCCTTGGCGCGCCACGGATGGAGCTTTTTCTCGGTCTCTTGGGGATAGACGTCGTGGCAGTCGGTCGCCTTCGGGCAATTGAGGTTCTCATAGCCCGCGGGGCGGTTCTCCGGCGCGAGCGCGAGCAAGCAATTCTCGGTTCCGCCAGTCATCGCGACGTAGCCCGCCTCGACGCTCCCGGTGACCCAGTCGAAATTCTGGCATTGGCCGGAAACCTGCTCCACGGTGATGTCCTTTCCGGCGAGCTCTTTGCGCAGTGCCGTGAGCGTGTTCACGAATTGCTGATAGCTGTCCACGCTGCCCAGCGCCGCGTGCACGCCGAACGAATGGCCCTGGGCTTCGAGATCGCTGAAGAGAGCGGCGTTCGCGCCTTTGACCGCCGTCCACATCTCTTGTCGCGGTTCCAAGGTCAGCTTGGCGCCGTGGTCCTTGAACAAATTGCCGTAGGCGCGCAGTCGGTCGAGATAGGTCTGGTCGTAGGGCGCGTGATTCTCGAGGTGAACCGTAATTCCAAGCTCCAGCACGCCGGCCGCCGCGCCACCACTACCGTTACCGCCAGCGCTGGTGACGGCGCTGCTCGAGCTGGTTGCGGCTCCCGCGGCACCGCCAGCACCAGCGCTAGCGCCAGCCGAATTGGGATCGGAGCAGCCCATCGCTGCCAAGACGACAAGCAGGAGGCTCGACTTCATCCACACGGTGCTCATGGTAGTCGATCATAGCGTGCTGGGGGAGTTCGGGTCGCTCAAATGTCGCTGATGGGTGAATGAAATTGACGTTGGCCAGTGGCCTGTGTCTTGTACATCTTCGCGCCGACGCGTACCCAAACACTACTGCCGCAGCTTGGTCGTTTGTGGCGCACGGTGTCGCGTGAGGCAGCACGGACATCTTGGTAGCCAGCGCACCAGCGCGCGGGCGACGGCGAGCCGAAACGTGATCATCGAGTCATCGAAGTGGCGTTCAGGCCGCGCATTCGATCTCGTGGTTTTCGTGCGACCTTCTGGCCTCGGGGGGAAGAGCCCGCGAGCGCTCCGCGACGAGGAACGCATAGCAGGCAAGGACGCAACTCTCCGCTCGGAACCGTGATCATTCGGCGCTTGCGTCCCCATGGCCCCCGAGAGGTGCCGTGGCATGACCGATGACGATGCGTGGGTCGAGCAGCTCGACGCCTGCGCGGCGGGGGAGACGGGCTGGTTCAATGAAGTAATCCGAGTTTGATTGACGACAATCAGGAGCAACCAATGGGCTCTCCAGTCCCAAGGCGAAGCGAACCGGAACGTGTCAACGCGTTTGAGACAGCGGGCATGAGAATTCTATGTAGCGAGCGAGGGCGCGAGCGGCGCATCGCGTAGCGGCGGGCGTCTCCTCATGCGCCCGCTGCGGACCTC
>SYFR01000138.1 GCA_005800325.1 Myxococcales bacterium
GTCTTGCCGGTGCCGGTGCGCGCCTGCACCACGACGTCGCGACCGGCGGAAGCCGCGTCCCACACCGCGAACTGCACCGGAGTCGGCTTCTCGAAGCCGAGGTCGGCGATCGCGCGGCGAAGATCCGCGGAGAGCGACATCGCGTCGAAGCTGGGATCGCTGGGTGGGGGAGTGGCGCTCGCCTGGGCGGCGCGAAGTGGGTCGACTGAGGTTTCCATGTTCATCGCGAAGGAGGGGAAGGCGGGCGCTGCGGCGCCGCCGGAACGCGGTCGTCGCCGAGGAGCTCGCGCACGAGGCGGCGCGCGGCCACGACCTCGGTCGTGTGCGTCCGGAGGCCGTGCTCTTCTGCATAGCGGAGCCGCTCGAGCGCGTCGAGGGCGCGCACGAGCCGCGGGTCATGGGCACAGACCTCGCGGATGCGCTCGTGCCCGCGCCACGCAGGCTCCACTTCGGCGCGAAACGCCGCGAGGGCGAGCTCCGGATCGCCGGAAGCCGCGGCCACGTCCGCTGTCTCGCGGCCTCGGCTCAGGGCCTCGTAGAGGCGCCGCTCCGCGTCGAGGCATTCGCTGGGCGCCAGGTTCAGCGCGCCTTCCCGCGAGAAGAAAATCTGCCGCGTCAGCTGGACGGTCGCCATCGCGGCGACGGCGCCGGCGACGAGGTAGTACGCGACGCTCGCGAGCCGCCGCCCCCGCTTGCCGCCCGGGCCCGCAACGCCCGGCGCGTCGGGAGAAGTCGGCGCCGCGGGCGGGCTCGACGGCGGTTGGGGCTCCGGCACGGCGGCGTTATAGCACCGTCCTTCGTCATGTCCGCGTTCGCGTCCGTCTCGAGCTCATCGCGCCATGCGCGCGCGCGGTCGCTCGGGCGCATGGCGCTCGGAAACGGCGCGCTCGCCACCCTCGCGTTCATGGCATCGGTCATGGTGGCGACGCCCGCACGCGCCCAGCCGCGCGACAACGACTTCGCGGTCGATCTCTTCCAGGGTCCGGTGCTCGCGCCGAGCCGGGTCGTGTCGATGGGCGGCGCGTACACCGGCTACGCCGAGGGGATCGGCGGGCTCGCGATGAACGCCGCGGCGACGGCGGCGCGACACACGCACTCGACGCGCTGGCTCGAGCTCGACGTCGACGCATCGCTCTCGTTTCCGCTCGTCGTGTTCGACAATGACGATTTCGACAACAGCGGCACGCGCGACGCGGACTACACGCAGTACCTCTACCTCGCGGGCGGTGGCCTCCTGCAAGCAGGCGCGCTCGGCGTCGGCGCGCTCGCGGATCTGCAGCGCTACGCGGTGGCCTTCCCGCCGAACGAAGAGCCGACCGCGGTCGTCGTCGGCCGCTACCACCTGCTCGCGGGCTATCATTTCTTCGCCGGACAGCTCGCGCTCGGCGCAGGCCTACGCGGTCTCTCGCTCGGCGTGAGCGCCCCGGGCCACGAGCTCAGCGCCGAGCTCGCGACCTTCGGCGTCGCCCCCGAGCTCGGCCTGCTCGTGCGGCCCGACTGGTCACCGGTGCGCGTCGGCGTCGCCTATCGCCACGCGGCGAGCAGCGACGTCACGCTCGAGTCGCGCGCCGTGCGCGGGGCCGACGGCATCGAGCGCGCCGGCGGCCTCATCGTGCCGCGCGAGGTGACCTTGCCGTGGGAGCTCGCCGTCGGGGTCGCGCTTCAGGTCGGGCCGCGCCCGCTGAATCCGCGCTATCTCGATGCGCGCGAGCACGCGACCGAGCTCGAGGCGGCCTTCGCGCGGCGTACCCGCGAGAGAGCCGCAGAGCGTCACCGCCTGAGCCTCGCCGTCCCGAGCGGCCCCGAGCGCGCGCGGCTCCTCGTCGAGCTCGAGCGCGAGTCCATCGGCCTCGAGGCCCGCCAAGAGCGCGAGCTCGAACGCGCCCGCGAGCACCTCGAAGGCGAGCGCCGCGCGATCCTCGGCAACTGGCCGCGCGACTATCTCTTGGTCACGCTGGACCTGCTCGTCACCGGCGCCGTGGAGACCGGCCAGAGCCTCGAGCAATTCCTGGGGCAGGGCGAGCGTGAGGGACCCGCGGAAGAGCCTGGGGCGAGCGGCCCAATGCTCGGGGCCGCGCCGTGCCGCGTCGTCGCGTCAGGCGCCGCGGTCAACTTCTCGCCGCGTGTCGGCGTCGAGATCGAGCCGGCGCCGGGGCTCGTCCACACGCGCTTCGGGAGCTACTACGAGCCCAATCGCTTCGCTTACGAGCCGGCCGAGTGTGAGGGCCGCGTGGGGCGACAGCATTTCACCTTCGGCGCCGACGTGCGTCTCGGCACGACAAGCTATTGGGGTCTCGTGAACGAGGTCACCTACAAGCTACAGCTCGCCGGTGACCTCGCGCCACGGTACCAGAGCCTCGGGCTCGGCCTCGGCGTCTGGTACTGAGCAGCCAACGCGTCACGCGTGCGCGGGTGCTGCAGGCTTGCCGCGCGCTGCGACCTTTTTCCACGCGAAATCCAGCATCTGGTAGGTCTCGCGCTTGAACTGGTCGTAGTCGATCTGCATCGCGTTGATCCACGTGCTGGCGATCATCGTGGCGCCGCCCATCATCGAAGCCTCGGCGATCTCCGCCTCGGTCGCGCCGGAGAAGCGCGCGGCCTCGGTGTGGAAGAGCGTGCAGTAGCGGCACCGCGTCGCGCCCGAGACGGCGATGCCGATGAGCTCCTTGTACTTGTTCGGGATCTTCGTCTCCGCGAGATAGAAGTCCCGCATCAAGGCCCAGAAGCCGCTCAGCGCGGCGTCAGGCGCGGCCGTCAACCACTGCGGCACGATGCCGAACATCTCGCGAACCTCTTCGTAAACCGCCTGTCGATCACCCTTGGCGTTCATGGCCACCTCCGGACACGAGCGAGCTGCAAGGCGCGGACCGTAAGACGTGCAGCAACGCGCGTGCACATCGCGTGACGAGCATCGGCGCGGGTGCTCATCGAGCGGCGAGCGCCAGCTCAGTAGCGGAAGAGGTACAGCAGGTCGACGCCGCTGTCGGCGCCGCCGAGCCCGAAGAGGCCGCGCAAGAGCCAGTTCTTTGCGAAGCGCCAGTCGACGCCGAGCTTCGCCCGGGTCTCGTTCGCCGCCTCTTGCACGGGCCCGCTCGTGGTCGTCGCGACGCTGCCGGACGCCTGCTCGACGACGGCTTGCGCGCTGAGTCGCTCGCTCAGCTGGTAGCTCACGCTGGTGGCGACGTAGCCCGTCGGCGTGGCTCCGATCCCGGTCGAGAACCCGGGCAGGACCTCGCCGAAGAGCGCATTGAACTGGGCTGCCACGGCGCCACGGAACGCGTGGCCGAGCCGCTCTTGTGCGCTCGCCGCACTGTCCGCGCGTGAACCGAGGGCGGCGCGACCGCTGTCGTCGCCCGAGTCGCCGAACAGGACGAGCGACAGCACGGCGGACTCCGGGCGCGGTGGTTCGCTGCGGAAACGGAGCTTCTCGCGCGTCACGGGCTTCAGATCGCCGACGTAGTCGCAAAAGACCACGGTGCCGTCGGGCGCTTCCCAGTGGGTCGTGACGTTCACGTAGGGGTTGCCCGGCGCTTCGCTGCGCAGGCGCGCGACTCCGCGATCGACGCGAAACTTCTTCCCCATGACGTCGAGCTCGCCGCCGTCGAGCGTGATCTCGCCGCCGACCTCGCCGCGGTTCGTGATGTGCACGGGCTTGTCGCTCACGGTCGAGAGGCGCAGGACGAGCCCCGGGCCCTCGATGGTCGTGCCGGCCAAGGCGATGGTGAGCGTGCTGTGCGCGGCCTCGTCGCGCTCGGTCACCGGCGGGACGACGGGGTGGGAGATGGCGATGTACGGGTGCTCGTCGAGCTGCTGCACGGCGCCGCCGCTCGACGGAGGCAACCGCAGCCGCAAGTTCGTCCCCGCGAGGACGACGTCGAGCTCACTCGGTCCGCCGCCTTCGGGCTGGCGACGCGCGACGCTCACCACGACGTCGCCGCGCACGGTCCCGAGCGATTGTCCTCCGAGGACGAGCGGGATGGCCTCTCCCTCGAGGACGGAGAGCGTCCCGGTGATGTCGCTCTTCGCGAGGTTGCCGAGCCTCGCCTCGAACTCTCCGGTGATGCGGCCGCTCTGAGCGGCGGCCTCGAGGCGCTGCACGAGCAGTGTGCCCGGGCGCTTCGGATCGGTCGTGATCACGCCGCTCACGCCGTGAAATTCCTGACCGAGCGCGGGCACGTGAAAGCCACCCTTCGAGATAGCGAGGGCCGCAGCGAGGCGCAGCTCTTCGTCGAGCGCCTCCTTGTAGCCGAGGTGCGCCTCCCCGGACGCCTCGCCCTCGACGCGCGTGAGCGCCTCGCCGAAGAGCGGCTCGAGCGTCCGCAAGGGGAAGCGGCTCGCCGTGAGGAAGAGCCCCGCCGAGGCCTCCTCGTCGAGGCTCGGGCCATCGTCCCACACGAGCCGGCCATAGCCGGTCGTTTGCAGACTTCCGCCGCGGCGGGCCTCGAGCCGAAGCACGGCCGACACGAGGGACGGATCGAGCTCGTCCGTCGGCGACAGCACGAGCGACGCGCGCTCGAACTCGACGTCGCGAACGCGGAGGCCACTCCCGTCGAGGCGCACGGCGACGCGCGGCGTGCCGCCGAGCTCGTGGATCGCGGCGCGCCCCGAAATACGCCCGCGCACGCCCTTCGCCGCGAGCTCGGGGAGCGCCTCGAGCGGCACGCGATCGAACCGCGCGCGCACGTCTGCGCGGGGCTTCTTGGTGGCGCGTCCAGCGAGCCTCGCGCCGAGGTCGTCGTGCACGGTCGCATCGAACGCCGCGACCTGCCGCTCGCGATGCGTCACCCACGAGACGACGCGGAGCTCGCCCTGCTCGTACATCGCCATCGTGTCGACATCGAGGGCCGGAACCCGCGGCGTCGCGGCGTCGCCGCCGAGCGCGAGTCCGGTCGCCTTCACGCGCGCGGCCGCGTGAGGCACGCTCGCTGTTCCGGAGAGGAACGCCGAGACCGCGACCTTTCCTTGCACCTTCGCGAGCGCGTCGCGCACGGGCTGTGGGAGCGCCGCGCGTCGGAGCTCGTCGAGGCCGGCCGCGTGCAGCGCCACCTCGATGGGCGTCTCGAGGAGCGCTGCGCGGCGCGTCTCCTTGTCGGCGAGTCGCGCGAGATCCGGGCGAAGGTGCGCGTCGAGCGACGCGATGAGCGGCCCGGCGGTCACCTCACCCGCGCGTCGCGTCGAGGGCTCGCCGGCGTCGAGGAGGCGCACGGTGAGCGAGGCGTCACGCCCTGCGGGGTCGAGCGACGCCTCCGCGGCGACGTCGAGCCGGTCGCTCTTCCATGCGGGCGCTTCGCCTTCTTGCACGGCCGCGGGCGCGAGCGCCAGCCCGTCGGTGCGCGCGGCGAAGCGGCGGATCCGCGGCGGCGCGTTCGGTTCGTCGCGGACGAGCTCGAGCGTCGCGGCCAGGGTCCCTTCGATCGTCTCGAGCGGGAGCGGCCGCGTGGGATTGATCGTCGCCGCGACGTCCGCGATGCAGCGAAGGCGCGCGCCGTCGAGGCTCACACCGACCGAGCCCGTCATCGCCCTGAGCGATTCGATCTCCGTGAGCGCGCCTCGCACGTCGACGCCCTCACCGCCGAGCGTGAATTTGGCGAACGTGCCCTCGCACGGAGCCGCTTCCCCGCGCCACTCGATGTTTCCGCTGGGCGTGACGCGGGTACCGTCGAACGCGAGCTCGACGTCGGCGTTCACGCCCCGAACGACGAGCATTCCGAGGTCATGCAGACTCACGCGTGCGCGGCCGAAGCGCTCGTTTGGCCGTACGCCGCGCTTCAGGTCGAAGTCGAGATCCGCGGTGCCGCTCAGGGGGTAGGGCACGCTCACGAGCTTGCCTAGGTCGTCGAGGCGCACGTTGCGGCCGGTGAGCTTCCCCACGAGCTCGCCGCGCTCGAAGCGGAGCCCGCCGGTGATCGCGCCGAGGCCCGCGACCTCGATGTCGTCGACCACGAGCGCGCCGTCCTTCGCGCCGATCGAGGCGATCTTTCCCGCGATCCGCGCGCTGCCACGCTCGAGTCCGACGTCGACCGCGCGAAGCCGCCCGGCGGCCCGATCGAGGGTGCCGTTGACGACGAAGTGCCGCTCGAGCGCGTCGGTGACGGCGACGCCGACGCGAGGTGACGTGAGCGGGCCGAGCACGGTGGCGCGCACCTCCTCGAGCTCGACGCCGGGGAGCGCGAGCTTGGCCCCCGACGCTCGGGCATCGACCCTGAGCTCCGAGGGCGGGCCGACCAAGCGCCCCGAGACGTGTGCGCTCCCGAGGCTCACGCGCGCGCGCGCGGCGCGCACCCCGCTTCCAGTGGCCTCGACCGTGGCGTCGAGCGCACCGTGCTCGAAGCGTCCGACGGCGAGGACTCGGCCGGCGCCGGTGAGCTCACCAACTTCGACCGGCAGCTCGCTCGTGAGCCGGTCGAGCGCCCCCAACGCCGGCACGAGCGCGCGCGCGGCGAACTCGAGCGCGCGGCCCGCGGCGACACGGACGTCGGCCTCGCCGCGTGCCCCGGGCTCCATGACGCCGACGCCGGCCTCGACGCCTTCGGCTGACGCGATGACGCTGCCCCCGAGCGGCGGCACGAGGATGGCCGATGCTTGCGGCGTGGGGGTCACCGTCGCGGCGCTCGTGCGCACCGTCGCCGCGAGCTCGCTCTCCGCGCCTCGCAAGATCGCGCGAGCGCTCGCCGTCACGCCGAGGCGCGTCGATGCGACCGGCGCGCCCAGCTGTCCGAGATCGAGCTCGCTCGCGGAGAGCTCGAGTCGCACGAGGGGAGTCGGCCCGAAGCGCACGTCGCCAAGGGCCTCCACGAGGCCTCGAGGGATCTCTCCGTGCGCCGGAACGGCGAGGCGCGCCGAGAATCCGAGCTGCGGAAACGACAC
>SYFR01000139.1 GCA_005800325.1 Myxococcales bacterium
CGAGATCCGCGACTTCGAGACGGCCGAGATCGCGGTCAAGGCGGCGCTCACCGGCCACCTCGTGTTGAGCACGCTGCACACGAACGACGCGCCGAGCACCATCTCGCGCCTCTTGAACATGGGCGTCGAGCCGTTCCTCATCACCGCCAGCGTGAACCTGGTCCTGGCGCAGCGCCTCGCGCGCAAGGTGTGCGGCGAGTGCGCGCGGCCGGTGCGGCTCGAGCCGAGCGTCCTCCAGGACCTCGGGATCACCGAGCAGTACCTCTACCAGGTGCAGGCGCAGCCGCGGAAGGGCGCCGGCTGCAAGGTGTGCAACGGCAGCGGCTACAAGGGCCGCGTCGCGCTCTACGAGGTCATGCGCTTCAACGAGAGCCTGAAGGAGATGGTGCTCCAGGGCTCGTCGACCGCCGAGCTCAAGGCGGCGGCCATCAAGGGCGGCATGAGCTCGCTCCGCATGAGCGGGATCCAGAAAATCGTCCAGGGGGTCACGACGCCGGAAGAGGTGATGCGCGTCACGATGGGCGACTAGAGAGGGGCCGGTCTCGACGAGGCAGATGGGCAGTTTTAGGGCCGAGGAGGGGGGCGAGCGAGCATGAGCGAAGAGGACGAGCCGGCCGATTCGGGCGAGCGGCCGCAGTTCACGCTGCAGCAGCTGCTCAAGGTGATGATCGAGAAGGGCGCGAGCGATCTGCACCTGACCGCGGGCCAGGCGCCGCTCTTGCGCATCGACGGCGACGTCATCCCGTTGAAGCTGCCGCCGTTGACCGCGACCCACACGAAGGCGCTCGCCTACGAGGTGTTGGGCGAGGAGCAGAAGATCAAGTTCGAGAAGGCGAACGAGCTCGACTTCGCCTTCAGCATGCGGAAAGCCGCGCGGTTCCGCGGCAACTTCTTCGTGCAGCGCGGCTGCGTGGGCGCCGTGTTTCGCATGGTGCCGTACACGGTGAGGCCCTTCGAAGATCTGAACCTCCCGCCCGTCCTTCTCGACGTGTGCCGGATGAGCAAGGGCCTCGTCCTCGTGACCGGCGCGACCGGCAGCGGCAAGAGCGCGACGCTCGCGGCGATGATCGACAAGATCAACTCCGAGCGACGCGCGCACATCATGACGATCGAGGATCCGATCGAGTACGTGCACATGCACAAGCGCAGCATCGTGAACCAGCGCGAGGTCGGGGCCGACACGGAGAGCTTCACCAAGGCGCTCAAGTACGTGCTGCGCCAGGATCCGGACGTCGTCTTGCTCGGCGAGCTGCGCGATCTGGAGACGATCGAGGCGGCGCTCACGATCGCCGAGACCGGCCACCTCGTGTTCGCGACGCTGCACACGAACAGCGCGGTCCAGTCGATCAACCGCATCATCGACGTGTTTCCGCCGCACCAGCAGCCGCAGGTGCGCGCGCAGCTCTCGTTCACGCTGACCTGCGTCGCCACGCAGTGCCTGATCCCGAAGGCGAACGGCCCGGGGCGCAGCCTCGCGGTCGAGATCATGACGCCGAACGCCGCCATCCGAAATCTCATCCGCGAGGACAAACTGCACCAGATCTACTCGCAGATGCAGATGGGGCAGGGCGGCAGCGGGATGGTGACCTTGAACCAGTCGCTCCACGATCTCGTCTCGCGCGGCGTGATCAGCGTGGATGAGGCGATCGCGCACGCGAACGAAGTGGACGAGCTGCGGGGCATGATCGAAGGGCGGGTCCAGCGGCCGATCCGGCGCTGAGCGTCAGCGGGCGACGTGCGACGCGAACGCGCTTGACCCTCTCCGCTGCGAGTGCGAAGTAAGCGCCGGGTTCGTCACCGAAATGTGCGGAATTTTCGGCATTTTTGGCCAAGCCGAGGCGTCGAACCACGCCTACTTGGGGCTGCACGCGCTGCAGCACCGCGGGCAAGAGTCGGCGGGCATCGTCGCGAGCGACGGACTGCGGCTGCGCAGCCTTCGCAAGATGGGGCTCGTGCAGGCGGCGTTCACCGGCGCCGAGCTCGGGAAGCTCCCGGGCGAGGCCGCCATCGGCCATGTGCGGTACTCGACCGCGGGCGAGTCGCACATCAAGAACGCGCAGCCGTTCACCGTCGACTACCGGCGCGGGTCGATCGCCGTCGCCCACAACGGCAACCTCACGAACCACGAGGCGCTGCGTCGATCGCTCGAGGAGCGCGGCTCGATCTTTCAGAGCGGCTCGGACACCGAGACCATCGTGCACCTCATCGCGATGAGCGACGGCAGCACGTTCGTCGACCGCATCGTCGACGCCCTGAGGCAGGTCGAGGGCGCGTACTCGCTCGTGTTCCTCGACGCGCGCTCGCTCGTCGCCGTGCGCGATCCGATGGGGTTTCGCCCGCTCTGTCTCGGCGTCGTACGCGGCGAGGGCGCGCGGGGCGCGGACGGTGGCAACGGGGCGCGGGTAGCCTACGTCGTCGCGAGCGAGCCGTCCGGCTTCGAGCTCATCGGCGCCTCGTACTTGCGCGACGTCGAGCCGGGGGAGCTCGTGCTGATCGACGAGCTGGGGCTCACGTCGTTGCGGCCGTTCGACGCGGCGCCGCGGCGGATGTGCTTCTTCGAGTACGTCTATTTTGCGCGCCCGGACAGCGCGCTCGAGGGCGCGAGCGTCTACGACGTGCGCAAGCGCTGCGGCGAGACGCTCAACGTCGAGCACCCCGTGCCCGGCGCCTCGAGCGAGGACACCGTGGTCGTGCC
>SYFR01000140.1 GCA_005800325.1 Myxococcales bacterium
AACGCCGCGGAGTGAGCAAGTCTTCGAGCGAGCCGCTGGGTTCGAGCGAGCCGCTGGGTTCGAGCGAGCCGCTGGGTTCGAGCGAGCCGCTGGGTTCGAGCGAGCCGCTGGGTTCGAGCGAGCCGCTGGGTTCGAGCGAGCCGCTGGGTGAGCCGCGCCTCGTCGCGCGCATCGTGCGGCGCGAGCGGCTCTGCTACGCTGAGGGCGCGAGCGAGCCCGAGGAGCGCCCCGCGTTCGCGCGTGCGGCCTCGTCCTTGGGCTGGCTCGGCAGCGAGCTCGCGATCGTGCAGGACGACGCGGCGTTCGTCGCACTGCGCGCGGAGGATGGGACCGTGCGCGCGGTGCCGCTGCCGCGCGGGCCGGGCGGGCGCCGACTCTTCGAGGAGCGGCTCGGCAACAAGAACGACAAGTACGACTTCGAGGCGTGCGCGTCGCTCCCGGATGGGCGGCTGTTGCTCGTCGGCTCTGGATCGCGAAGAGAGCGCGAGCTCTTCGCCATCTTGGCGATCGCCGGTGCAGGCGATGCCGCGCCCCAGGCTTCGATGACGGGCGCCCCTGAGGTGGATCGCGCCGTCGCACCGAGCGAGCATGGGGAGGGGAGCGCGTCTCGGCCGCCGGAGATCACGGTGAAGCTCGCGCCCGCGCCCGCGCTCTATGCAGCGCTCGGTGCCGCGCTCGGAGGTTCCCAGCTGAACTTCGAGGGGGCCACGATCGCGAGCGGGGTCTTGCGGCTGTTCGATCGCGGCGGGCATGGCCGCACCAACGCGACGGTCGAGGTTCTGCTCGCTGAGGTGCTCGACCACCTCGAGGGCGGCGCCGCGACTCCAAGCGTGCTCCGCGTCGAGCGCTTCGATCTCGGCAGTATCGCGGGGGTGCCGCTGGGCTTCACAGAGGCCGCGCTCACGACGGACGGCCGCACCGTGTTTCTCGCCGCCGCGGAAGACACGCTGAATCCGGTCGATGACGGGGCGGTGCTCGGGACGCGCTTCGGCGTGCTCGAGGGCGAGCGCATCCGCTGGACGGACGTCATGGACGAGACCGGGGCTGCGTGCGCCATCAAGGCCGAGGGGCTGGTCGCGGCGCGCGCTCCTTCCGCGCCGACCGGTGGCCCGCTGCGCTTCTGGCTCGCGATCGATCCCGACGATCCCGACACCGCGGCCGAGCTGTGCGAGCTCGAGATCGACGGACTTTGACGCCGTTTCGGTGACGCAGCACTACGCGCGACTCGACGGCGAGCACCGGGCACCGCGCACCTCACAAGAGCCGTAGGAACGCGACGAGCGCCGCGGCCTCGTCTTTCGGGATGGCTTCGGCTGCATCCGGCGCGCCGCCGTGGAGGAACCGCTCGCCGTCGAGTCGCGCGCCACGCACGACGAGGTCGAGCGAGGTGGCCGAGCCGTTCGTGAAGTAGGGGCGCTTGTCGGCGATGCGGCGCAGTGAGCTCGGGCGCGCGCCGTTCGCGTGCACGTAAGGCACGATGCCGGTCCGTTCGTAGCCATCGCGTGCCCAGACGATGGGCCCCCGCGGCTCGAGGACGAGACGCTCCCAGCCGTCGAACGGCACGCGCGTGGTCGCAAGCTCGGCCGACAGGCGCGCGGAATGGCAGCTCTCGCAGCGGTCTCGAAACGCGGCGGCGCCCCGTTGCTCCTCGGCGGTGAAGGAGCCTTGGCCGCGCTCGAGCCGCAGCATCACGCGCGGATTCGGGCGATGCGAAAATGCCATGAGGAAGCGCATCAGCGCGCGTCGCTGGAGCTCGGGCTCGATGGTTCCATTCGGGGCGAGGCGAGCGAGGTGCGCGGCCCCACTGCCGGTGCCGTCGTCAAAGAGCAGGTTGAGCCACGGGTGCTCGCTCGCGCGCAGCGAGAACCAAGGATCGTTGCCGCTGCCGTGGCGCGTCGGCGACATCGAGCGGGATCCAGGCGTCGAGCAACGTGTTCGCCGCCACCGCGTGCGAGAGCACGTCGACGACGGCGCGGCACGGCTCGACGCGCGGTCCGATCGAGAGGTGCACGCGGAGGTCGAGCGACGTCGGATCGGCAGCGTCGCGCACGATCTCGAGCGGCGCCGGGTCGGCAGCGTCGCGCACGATCGCGAGCGGCGCCGGGGCGGTCGCGTCGCGCTCGATCTCGCGCGAAGCGTCGCGGCTCACCAAGGATAGCGTGGCCGACTGCGCGCCTTCGCCCTTGGCTTTTCCCCGGCGCCGCCGCGCCTGCATCGGGCCTCTCTCGGGGCGAGAGCCTACCAGCCGCCGTCGTCGGGCTTGCCCGAGGCAGCCGGCGGTGCGCCCGCCGGGGCCGCGACTTTCGGAGCGCCACCCACCTGGATCGAGGTGCCGGTGGCGACGACCGTTGCGGCTCCAGCCGGAACGATGGCGCTCGGCTGATGCGGCCCCTCCTTCGTTTCGTTGCAGCCGGCGACGAGCAGGGCGAACGCGGTGAACGCCGTGAGCGCGATGCGTTGATTCATGACGGCGAGAGGGTCGCGTGCGGCACGGCGGACGTCAAGGCGGCCCTGCGCTGCGGGGCCCGCTGCGGACACACTGCGGGCCCGCTGCGGACACACTGCGGGGCCCGCTGCGGACACACTGCGGGCCCGCTGCGGACACACCGCGGGCCCGCTGCGGACACACCGCGGGGACGGCTCGTCGCTACATTGCGGGCTTGGGCACGCCGCGCTCGCTCGGTTTCTCCTCCTTCTTCGGCTCCTTCACGGGAAGCGCGACGGGCAACGGAGCTTCGGGGGGCTCGGCGCCGCCATGGGCCAGGAACTCCTGGAACCGGGCCTGGACGCTCGCGTCGGGGTTCGTGAACGTGAACAGCTCTTGGCGGTCGTAGGCGTAGGAAGCCTTGCGGCGAAAGCGCGGGTTCATGTCGTGAACCCAGTAGACCGCGCCTTTGACGATAGCGTCGTTGCCGTTCTTCGTGCGCTCGGGGAGCCGAAAGATGTAGTCCTTCATCGCGTTGCGAAATGCCGAGTTTTGCGGCAAATGTATGCGGTTATAGTAGTCGCTCCAGATTTGGTTATAGCCAAAACTCTTCGCGTGAAGGAGATCGAAGTTCGGCGCGACTGGATCCCTCGTGCCGAGCGCGTCGGGCGAGAACGGGTCGATGCGCCGCCCGTCGACGGTGACGCAGTCGGTGACGATGGTGCCGTCATCCATCACCGGATTCGGCGAGAACATGAACCAGCCCTGCAGGTAGCGGAGCTTGTGCGAGAGCACGCGCGTCTCGGTGGGCTGCGGGGCGCCGAGCGTGCGCGTGACCCAGAGCTCGACCAGGGCCTGGTTCACGGCGCCGCAGAACATGACGACGCAGAAGACGTTGCCGAGCGTCGACAGCGTGCGCTGCGCCTTGCGCGCGGGCAGGGACGGCGTCGTGAGGTTCATCACGACGAAGGGCTTGAAGAAGTTGTAGCCCCCGATGAGCGCTAGCGCGAAGCCGGTCCACACGATGACCTGCTCGCGCGTCGTGGCTCCCTGGGCTGGCTCGCCGCCGAGGAAACGGCGGCTCACGTCGAGCGTGGCCTTCCTCGCCATCGGTACGCCGTAGACGAAGAGAAAGAGCCCCACGACGAGGAACGCCGCGCCGAAGAGCCACATCCGCGTCGCGCCGAGAGCTCGCGAGCCGTTGTAGTTCGCGAGCCAGTCGCGCATGAAATACGCGTCGATGCGCGGACCCGCGGCGTCGTCTTCGAGCTCGGCGACCTCGGCCGGGCCACGACCGCTCGACGCGCCGGCTGCTGCCGCTGGCGTCGACGCGCCGCGCACGCGGACGAACGCGAGCGCGAGCCTGAACCCTGCGGCGACGACGGGCGCGAGCCACGCGAAGATCGGGCCGCCGGGCAGCGCACGGAGCGCGTGGTAGAGCGCCGCCGCGCCGGCCTTGCGACTCTCGGGTTGGTCGCCGAGCGCGGGCACCGTGACCTCGAGGCCGCGGGCGAGCGAGTCCGCCTCGAAGCGGAGGAGCTGCCACTTGTCCATGCGCTTGAGGAGGCGACACTGGAGGAGCGCCACCGGGTCGGCCGGCGCGAAGCGAAGGATGCGCGCGCGGTGCGTGCGCCGCATCGTGCGCAACATGAGCTCCCAGTCGTCGCGGGAGATGAGCAGGACCGAGAAGACCGTGAGCGCCCAGGCGAAGGGGCCAAGCACGAAGGTGCTGCCGAAGCCGACGTGCAGCAGGGTGATGAACAGCAGGGCGACGCGGCGTGCCCAGGTGCGAGCGAGCGGCGAGAGCAGCGCCAGCGGCAGTCCCGCCTCCATTCCCATGACGGATTTCGTCAGGATGATGATGACCCACGGCGGGATGTGCTCGCGGGTGACGCCGATGATCGGGTTCACCATGCGGTCGACCCAGAGCACGTAGTGAACGCCGGTCCCGTCGTGCCACGCCGGTCCCGTCTTGTGGATGACGTTGAAGGCGTAGATCGCCGAGAGCTGGAGGACGATGACGAGCGCGGCGAAGCTCACGTGGGGTCGCACACGCCAGGCGGCCGTGTCCGTGGTGCGATCGTTGAGCTCCGCGGCGGTCGACTCGCGCCGCGCCTTCAGCGACGCGAGGAGCGCATCGACGCTGAAGCGATCGCCGAGCGGTAGGAACGCGGTCCACAAGAGCAGCAGGTTGTGGACCACGTAGCCGCCGTTCTCGATGAGGAGCACGCGGCCGTTCATGCTCGCGACGTAGATGGCCGCGAGGATCTGCATCACCTTGGTCTTGAAACCAATCATGAGACAGAAGAAGACCGCGAGGCCGAAAGCCCACAGGGCCCAGAGCTCGGGGCGCGTCGAGAACGCGTTGAAGAGCGACCACCCGTTCGACTGCGGCCGCCACAGGTTCACGTGCGTCGGCAGCACGCCGTCGTTCGAGAACATCTTCCACCAGTCCGGCGTGCGCCGGAACAGATCGAAGACGAGGAAAAAACCCAGCAGGATGCGCGTGAGCCCGAGGGTGCGGCGATCGCTCGCGAGGTAGAAATCGCGGACGTCCTCCCACCACCTGGGCTCGGGCGCCGAAGGGTCGGGGCGCGTCACCGCGGCCTCGTCGCTGGTGGCGCTCGCGGCGGTGTCGCTGTCGCTGTCGGTGGTGGCGCTCGCGGCGGTGTCGCTGTCGCTGTCGGTGGTGGCGCTCGCGGCGGTGTCGCTGTCG
>SYFR01000141.1 GCA_005800325.1 Myxococcales bacterium
GACCCCGGCCGCGGGCGGCGCTTGACCCCGGCCGCGGGCGACGCTCGACCCCGGCCGCGGGCGGCGCTTGACCCTCGTTAGGCTGCCGCATTCGTTAGCTCACCAGCGGGAGAGTCATGGTAGAGAGTGCACGTTTGGTCGTGCGCTCAGGGCATGAAGGCCTCGATGCGCGCCAGGCACGCGACCGATGCGGTGCATCGGCCGGCGGTGCGAGCGCCGGGGAGCGGTGCGCAGGTCGGAGCTCCCCCTAGCGCCTTGGAATCGATCCGACGGCACGGATACGAGGATGCAGTTGCACGAGGGTAAAGTGGAGCGCGAGGTCGAGTCGGTGGTGATCCGCTTTTGCGGTGACTCCGGCGACGGCATGCAGCTGACCGGCGCGGATTTCACGCGCGTGACGGCACTCGCGGGCAACGACCTCTCGACGCTGCCGGATTTTCCGGCCGAGATCCGTGCGCCCGCCGGGACGCTCGCGGGCGTGTCGGGCTACCAGCTGCAGTTCGCGTCGCGCGACGTCTACACGCCCGGGGACGAACCCGACGTGCTCATCGCGATGAACCCCGCCGCGCTCAAGACCAATGTCGGCGACCTCGTCACGGGCGGCACGCTCATCGTCAACACGGCGGCGTTCACCAAGTCGAACCTCCAGAAGGCCGGCTACGAAGTGAGCCCGCTCGAGGATGACAGCCTCGCTCGGTACAAGGTCTACCGCGTCGACGTCACGGGCCTGACGAAGCTCGCGCTCAAGGACAGCGGTCTTGACAACAAGAGCGCCGACCGCTGCAAGAACTTCTTCGCGCTCGGCATGACGTTCTGGATGTTCGACCGGCCCGTCGAGCCGGAAATTGCGGCGATCCGCGCCAAGTTCAAGAAGAGCGCCGCGCTCGCCGAGGCCAACATCACGGTGTTCAAGGCCGGCTACCACTACGGCGAGACGGCCGAGGTGTTCAGCGAGACGGGCGCCATCCGGGTGCGCGCCGCACCGATCGTGAAGGGGCGCTATCGCAACATCATGGGCAACCCGGCGACGGCGATCGGCCTCGTCACCGGGGCGCGCCTCGCGGGCCTCGACCTCGTCTTCGCCGGCTACCCGATCACGCCCGCGTCCTCGATCTTGCACGAGCTGGCGAACTACCGCGCCTACGGCGTGACGACCTTTCAGGCGGAAGACGAGATCGCTGCGGCGTGCGCGGCCATCGGCGCATCCTTCGGCGGAGCGCTCGGCGTCACCGCGTCGAGCGGCCCCGGCATCGCGCTGAAGGGCGAGGCGATCGGGCTCGCGGTGTCGCTCGAGCTGCCGCTCGTGATCGTCAACGTGCAGCGCGGCGGGCCCTCGACGGGGCTGCCGACCAAGACGGAGCAAGCCGATTTGATGCAGGCGCTCTACGGCCGCAACGGCGAGTGCCCCGTGCCCGTGATCGCGGCCAAGACGCCCGCCGATTGTTTCCACGCGGCGGTCGAGGCAGCGCGCATCGCGGTGAAATACATGACGCCGGTGATGCTCTTGACCGATGGCTACCTCGCGAACGGGAGCGAGCCGTGGAAGCTACCGACCGAGGACGAGCTCGAGCCGTTCCCGACCGCGTTTCGAACGGACCCGAACGACTATCAGGTCTATCGACGCAACGAGGCGACCTTGGCGCGCGAGTGGGTGCGTCCGGGCACGCCGGGGCTCGCGCACCGCATCGGCGGCATCGAGAAGGACGCGCTCACCGGCAACATCTCGTACGACCCGGAGAATCACGAGAAGATGTGCGAGCTGCGCGCGGCGAAGGTGGCGCGGGTCGCGAGCGAGGGCGGCGGCTACGAGCTCTTCGGGCCGGGCGATGGCGAGCTCCTCGTCGTCGGCTGGGGCTCGACCTACGGCGCGATCACGCAGGCGGTAGCGACGGCGCGCGCCAGCGGCCGCAGCGTCTCGAGCCTGCATTTGCGCTGGCTCAACCCGCTCCCCGCAGATCTCGGCGACGTGCTGCGCCGCTTCAAGCGCGTGCTCGTGCCGGAGCTGAACCTCGGGCAGCTGGTGCACCTCCTGCGGTCGCGCTTCCTCGTGGACGCCGAGCCGCTCACCAAGATCCAGGGCCAGCCCTTCAAGATCTCGGAGCTCACCCGCGCCATCGACGCGCGCACGGCCGCGCGCCCGGTCGCGCGCGCCTAGCGACGCTCGAGCGCGAGCTACCACGCCAGCAGATCTCACCGACACGACGAGAGGAAGAATCACGATGGGCACGAACATCGCCACCGCGCCGGCCAAGCTCCCGGTGCTCACGAGGAAGGACTACCAGAGCGAAGAGGACGTGCGCTGGTGCCCCGGCTGCGGGGACTACGCGATCTTGGCGCAGGTGCAGAAGGTCTTCGCCGAGATCGGCATCGAGCGCGACGAGACCGTGTTCGTGTCCGGCATCGGCTGCTCGAGCCGCTTCCCGTACTACATGAACACGTACGGGCTCCACGGGATCCACGGGCGCGCGCCGGCCATCGCGACCGGGCTCAAGCTCGCGCGCCCCGACCTCGACGTGTGGGTCGTGACCGGCGACGGCGACGCCTTGTCGATCGGCGGCAA
>SYFR01000142.1 GCA_005800325.1 Myxococcales bacterium
AATGTCGTCGATGGGGCGCTCGATCTCGAGGCGACGGCCGAGGGCGATGGGATCAGCGTCGTCGCCGCGGCCGCCGTCGTCGTGGGCGAGGCGGGGGTGCGCTTCACCGACTATGCCAAGGTGGGCTACGGCGGCTCGCCGCGTCTGCATCGCGACGCGGACAAGCTCTACCTCACTTGGAACGACCGCTCGGGGCCGCTCGCCGAGGTGTACCTGCAGCGGCTCGATGGCGCCTTTCGGCCGGTGGAAGACCGAGTGCCGCTCGTCAGCGCCAGCGTCGAGACGCTGCATTCGCGCATCGCCATTGGCAATGGCACGCTCGGGATCCTCTATCAACAGCTCGGCGTTCCTTATGTGAACTACTTCAAGGTCGTCGATTTCGCAGGCAAGGAGAAGGTCGCGCCCATCGCCCTCGATCCGCCCGGGACGCACGGCGCTCCGGGCGGGGACGTCGCCTTCGATGGCACGGCGTTCGTCTTCACCTGGCGCAGCCGCGACGGCGGCATGCCGAGCGAGATCCATTGGGCGCGCGTGGAGCCCGAGGGCGGCGCGACGACGGGCCCGGTCACCATCGCCACGGCGGGCTTCGGGACGAAGGACGACCCCATCGGGTCGTTTCAGTCCTTCACGACGCTGAGCCTCGTCCCCTTCAACGATCGCACCGTGGTGAGCTACGTGCGCGAGCTCTTTCTGCCCGTGCTCGACACGACGCTCCCGAAGGCCCAGCTCGCCGTCGTCGGTACGGACGGTAAGCTCCTCTCCGAAGAGTACGCCGGCACGAAGACGGACTTCACGTTCCACTGGGACTCGCGCGTCTTCGCGCATGGCGAGCATGCCCTGTCCGCGTATTCGGCGGTCGACCTCAACGCCTCCGAAGAGCCGCCCTGGACGCTCTTCTATGGCAAGCCCACGGACACCGCCGGCAAGACCGAAGGCACGCCGGGCGCGGGCACGAAGATGCTCGCCGCGGTCGAGGATCGCGGCTTCGGTTTCTTCCTGCCGCACCCGAAGCTCAACGCCGTGATGGGCTGGCTCGATCACCGCTCGTACGTCGACTTGGCGACCGGGCGCATCGAGCTCTTCGTCGCGCCCGTCGCGGCCGACCTCAAGGTCGCCGAGCCCGCGACCATCTTCAAGCACGGCAAGATGACCGCGGGGCTCTCCGAGCTCGGCGGCGTGCTCGCGGGCACGAACGTTCCCATCGTGTGGCGCGACGCGCGCAACCACGGGTTCGAGCAGCAAGAGGTGTGGCTCGACACGGTCTGGTACTGACCGCCTCCCAGCACCGGCGGCTGCGGGCGTCCTCCCAAGCGCTCGCAGCCGCGCGCCCCTGTGCGCGGCCCAACTCGGCTATGCTGCGCCGCATGCTGCGCCGCACGCTGTGCCATAGGATGGGCTTCGGTCTCTTCGGTCTCTTCGGTCTCTTCGGGCTCGCGACGGCCACGCTCGTCGCGTGCGGCGGCAAGGCCATCGTCGATGACCCGCTCGGCCTGGGCGGCAGCGGCGGTGCGACCGGCAGCGGCGCGGACGACTCCACCGCCGTCGGCGTTACGGGCCAGTCGACGGGCCAGTCCATGGCCCAGTCGATGGACGTGGCGACGAGCGGACCGTCGGTCGGCAGCGGACCGGGCGACACGAACTCTTGCGGGCCAGTCTGCGACGCTGTCGCCAAGAACTGCGGCCAAGTCGAAGACTGCCTCACGAAGTGCGAGACTGGCAATGACAGCTGCGCCGCCGCCCACGAATCGTGGCTCGCGTGCCTCGTGAGCTCCGGATTCGCCGACTCACCGACCTGCGCTCCGGTACCGAGTTGCCAAGACGCGCTCGAGAGCTATGCGTCCTGCATCGGCAAGTGCGGCTCCGAGAGCTGCTTTGGCGCCAGCGACGGCTCGTGCGGCTGCACCGCGGGGTGCGGCAAGAAGGAATACGCCACGAGCTGCCAGCCCACGGGCGATGGCAAGACCGTCTGCACCTGCAGCGTGAACGGCGACTTTCGTGGCAAGTGCCTCGGACCGGACAACGGCCAAGGGTCCTGCAGTGTGCTCGGCAGCTGCTGTGCGCCGCTCTTCTTCGTGGATGGCTGAGCTGTTGCAACAGCCGCGAGGCGCTTTCCGCTGCCGCCTGACTCCGCTAGCTTGATCCAGTCCCCATGAATGCACCCATCCTCCGCGCAGTCGAGCAAGGCTCCTACCTCGGTTCCGCTCGCATGGTCGAGCTCGGCCGTGCGCTTCGCGTGTGTGTCGTGCAGTTAGCGAATGGGGAGCGGGTCGAGGCGACCCTCGCGCTTGGCTACCCCTATGAGCCGGTGGTCGGCGACGAGCTGCTCGTCATCGGCCGCGGCGCCGAGGGGTATTGGGTCATCGGCGTGGTGATGGGCCAGGGCAGGGTGAACCTGGAGCTCGACGGTGATGTGCGGCTGCACGCGCGCAACGGCACGCTCACCTTGAGCGGCGATCGGGGGGTGCGGCTGCGCGGACCGGAGCTCGACGTGCTCGTGGATCGGTTCGCCGTGTCGGCGAAGGACGCGATCCACAAGGTGACGACGATGGTTCAGCGCGTGCGCGAGATGCTGCATGTGCACGCCGGCGAGTCGCAGTCCGTCGTCGATGGCACGGCGGTGCAGCGGGCACGCAAGATCGCCGTCATCGCCGATGAGACCGCGAGCGTGAACGGCAAACAAATCTTGTTGGGTTGACCCCGGCTCGACTGGAGATCCAATGCCCTACTCATCGGAAGACGGCACTCGCAAGTACTTCGAGATCTTGGTCCCGAACCACGATAGCGCTAGCACGCTCGATTCGTACCTTCGCCTCGGAACCGCGCGCACTGACGGTTCTGCTTCCGATCCCGATCCCTCGCAGCTCGGCGCGGCGTTGTGGGGAAAATTCAGCAAGTTTCTCGATAAGAGCAACCCCCCCAATGGGCACATCCGCGACCGCACGGGAACGGACGCGCGCCCACCGCTCTACGGCTCGGGAGACACGCGGGATAACTTCCACGCCAACCTCGGCTGGCGCGATCACTGCGATGGCAATCGGCTGACCACCACCGGCGGTGACAAGATCGAGATCGTCCGCGGCAACTACCAGCTCATCGTGCTGGGGCGCGGCGCCGACGGCACGGAACCCGTGGTGGTGGATGCCTCGGGAGGTCATCTCGTTGACAGCGCAGACGTGACCCGCATCGAGTACAAGTCGTCCAAGTTCGGCGGAACCTGGAAGACGACCGAGGAGACCACCAGAGGGCACGTTCACGAGATCTTCAAAGGCGAGTTCAAGGAGGAGTTTCGCGGCAGCAAGCAAACCTCCATCGTTGGCACAGTGCCGACCGCGCTGGAGGCGACCTTCAACGCCGAGGGCACGCGCGGAGAGAACGATAACCCCGACATTCTCGAGGGGACGTGGGCCAACACCATCACCGAGTACACCGGCAGCGACGGGTCGCGCGTGGGCGCGATCACCAGCAGCACTTACGCGTCCAGCATCTCCGACTCAATCAATGTCACCGGCACCATGTCGGAACAAGTCATCGCTAATGCGGTTACGAGCTACACGTACGCAAAGACCATCATCGAGGAGACTGGCGAGGCCGGCAATCTCGCCCACATCACCTCGACGCATTGGGGGAACAGCAACGAGACGCAGTATGGCGGGTCGGTGAGCACGCTGTTCGGTGCGTCGGTGGACACCCAGATCGGCGCCAAACTCGAGTTTTTCTTGGGCGCCCAAGTGGGGATTGCCCTCGCCGCGTCGGCGGAGCTCTTTGCGGGCGGCCACGTCGAGCTGCATTTAGGCGCGTTCCGCGAAGTCACCGTAGGGTTCAAAGCGGACGTTGTAGTGGGCACGGAACATGAGTTCACGATGGATTCCGCGGCAATCACGGCAGCTACCAGGAAGGAAATCGCAGCGGCGATATTCATCGGTTGAACCGTGCGCTTCAAGAACCTCAGCGACTTTCCCTTCGGCACCAAGCTGAGCTCGCTCGAGCCGCCGGCGCCGGACATGGTGGTCATTGTGCGGGGCCGCTTCGACCTCGTTCACGATGGCGTGGCGCGGCTCCCCGAGGGTCTCGCCCCGCTGGTTCAGGGAGCGCTGTCGGCGGACGCCTTCGCCGAGGGGGATGACGAGCGCGCGGGGGAGCTCGTCTACCCGAGCGACTTCGCCGATTTCAAGCCGCGCGCCGATGTGATGCTGGCCGGCAGCTTCCATCCGCCGACCTCGCGAGCGATCCGCGAGTGTCCCGTGACCTTCGCGGTTGGCAACTGGAACAAGAGGTTGCGCGTCGTCGGCTCACGGAGCTGGAGCGCCACGATGACCGGGTTGACGCCGTCCGAGCCGGCGCATCTCGGCGTGCTGCCGCTGACGTATCGCCGCGCTTACGGTGGGCCGGGCTATCCGCAAAATCCCGTGGGGCTCGGTTGCGACGGGGCCGAAGTGCCGAACCTGGAGCTGCCCGACGCGCCGGTGATCGGCCGTAGCGAGAAATCCGTGCCCGCCTGTTTCGCGCCCATCAATCCAGCGTGGGCGCCGCGGGCGGGCCGCGTCGGCGAGGCCTATGGCGCGAGCTACAAGGCGCGAGCTCCGTATTTCGCCGAGGATTTCGACTTTGGATACTTCAACGCCGCGCCGCTCGATCAGCAGCTGCCCTTCCTGCGCGGCGATGAGCTGTTGGTGCTGACCAACATGCACGCGACGCACCGCGAGCTGCGCTGTCGGCTCCCGAGCCTCCGCGTGCGCGCCTTCGTCAACGACGTGAAGGGAGCGTTTCGCGAGCTCACCCTGCTGCTCGATACGCTCTTCGTCGAGGTCGACAAGGGGCAGCTTTGCCTCACCTGGCGCGGCCGCACGCGCGTCGCCGACGCCGAGTTCGACGACGTGACGACGGTGCTCATCGCCAGCGAGCCGCTCGCTGCGCCGCTGCCGCTCGAGCACTACCGCGCGCGGCTGCTCAAGTTCGAGCGCGATCCGCTGGCGCTCGACGAGCACATCGAGGACGAGGCGGCGCTGGCGTTTTTTGGCGCCGCCGCAGCGGAGGGCGAAGAACAAGCCAAGGCGCTGGCCGGGCTCATCGAGCGCGAGTCGCCCGGTGCGGGTGAGAAGCTGGCTGCGGCGACCGGCAAAGATCTCACTTCGACCCTGGCCGAAGCGATGAATCGTGCAGCCGCCGATGAGGCGCCGCCGCTGGTGCCGGTGCCGGGTGCGCCGCGCATGCATCTGGGGCTGGATAGCGCCGCCATCGCCGACGCCGCAGCCCAGCTCCGCGCCGTCGCGCCCGACGAGGCGGAGGCGTTCGCAGAGAAGATGTCGGATGCGCGATTCCGCTCGCTCGACCCCAACTACCGCCCGCCGAACCGAGCAGCGATCGCCGACGCTGCTCTCGAGCCGGGTGCCGAGCTCTCCGGTCGTGATTTCACCGATCGCGATCTCAGCGGCATCGACCTCCGTGGCGCGAACCTCAGCGGTGCCATCTTCACCCGCGCGAAATTGGCGAACACGGTGTTCGCGCGCGCCAACCTCGAGGGCGCGCTGCTCTTCAAGGCCGACCTCGGCAACGCCGATCTGAGCGAGGCCAGCCTCGCGCGGGTGAACGCTGCCAAGGCCACCCTCGTTGGGGCGCGACTCGCAGGCGCGAGCCTCGACAAGGCGTATTTCGCCGACGCCGAGCTGAGCCGCGCGGTGCTGGACGGGGCGCGCGGGGAGCTGGTGTTCTTCACTCGAGCACGGCTGAGTGACGCGAGCCTGCGCAACATCGAGCTTCGCCAGAGCGATTTCGAAGACGCGGAGCTGACCGCGGCGCGCGTCATGGGTGCCAAGCTCGAGCGTTGCCTGTTCTACAAGGCGCGGGCGCGCCGCGCTCGCTTCGCCGACGCGACGCTGTCGGGCTGCACCTTCGAAGAGAGCGATCTTCGCGAAGCGACCTTCACCGGCGCCCGAGCCGAGCGCTGCAACTGGACGAGGGCCACGCTCGAGGGCGCGGACTGCCGCTGGGCGCACCTGCCCTGGGGGTTCTTCGATCGCGTCAACGCGAGGGGCGCGCGCTTCGACTGTGCCGTGCTCGAGCACAGCCGCTTCTTCAAGGCGCAGCTCGATGAGGCGAGCTTCGCGCAAGCCAAGCTCGTGTCGGCGGACCTATCGAAATGCACCATGAATGGCGCCAGGTTCACCGGCGCCAACCTCTACGACGCCAAGTTGCTTGGCGCGAGGGGTCGCGACTGCGACTTCTCCGGGGCGAACCTGAAGAGAGCGCTGCATGATTCGGCGTGAGCAGTTCGAAGAGCTGGCGCGCTCGGGCTACGCCTTTGCGGGCGAGCAGCTGCGGGGTAACGACCTGCGCGGCGCGGCAGCGCCGGGGGTCAACCTGGCTGGCGTCGAGCTCATCGAGGTCGACCTCAGCGGTGCCGATCTCTCGGGCGCGAGTTTTCGCGGCGCCAAGATCCTCGGCGGGAGCTTCGCCGACGCCAACCTGAGCGGCTGCGAATGGGCTGACGTGCAAATGCTGGGCGCGACCTTTCAGCGCGCCAATCTGCGCGGCTGTGTGCTCGAGCGCGCCGCGATCCCGAGGCTCGACCTACGCGGCGCGGATCTCCGCGGTGCCCGATTGAGCGAGGTCGTGCTCAACCAAAGCGACCTGTCGGGCGCCGATCTCTCGGGAGCGACGCTCGAGAGGGTGGTCTTGGTGGAGTCGAGCCTGTGCGACGCGCGGCTCGTCGGGGCCAGCATCAAACAGTCGCTCTTCGATCGCGCCCGGCTCGCGCGCGCCGACCTCGGCCAGGCCGTCCTCGAGGCGGTGAGTCTGCGGCTGGCGGATCTGAGCGAAGCCAAGCTGCCGAAGCAGATGGAGCGGGTCATCTTCGACGGCGCGAAGTTGGGCGAGAGCGATCTCAGCGGGGCCGACCTCAAAGGTGCCAACCTCAAAGGGGCAGAGCTCGACGGGCTCGACTTGCACGGGGCCGATCTATCCGATGCCCGCCTCGAGAAGACCTGCTTCAACGGCGCCAACCTGCGCGGCGCGAACCTGCGCAATGCCGACTTCACCGGCGCGGTGATGATGGATTCCGACCTGCGCGGCGCCGAGCTGAGCGGCGCGACGTTGGCCAAGTGCGTCCTCACCAATGCCAATCTCCAGGGCCAGAACCTGAGCGAGAAGACCATCACAGGCGTGTTGCTGCACGGCGCCGATCTCTCGGGCGCGTCGCTGGCCGGGGCAGTCATCGAGCTCGGGTTGCTCGACAATGCCGACCTGCGCGGCGCCGATCTGACGCGCCTGACGGTCCGCCAAGCGAGCCTGACCGGCTCGCTGCTCCTGGGTGCAAACCTCACGAAGTGCTCGTTCGAGAGGGTCGATTTTGCCGGCGTGGATCTCAACGGGATCCCGCTGCGCGGGATGTCGCTCGTGCGTTGCAGTTTCAGGGGTTGCGACTTTTCGCGGCGGCGCATCACCGGCTGCGATTTGACGGGCAGCGACTTCACCGACTGCAACCTCGAGGGCGTCGTGTTCGAGGACTGCAACGTCACCCAGGCGAACTTCAAGGGAGCCAACCTCACGCGTGCAGTACTGACCCCGGCGCTCGGGCGCGGCGCCTTCTTTGGCGAAGCCACCATGACCGACGCGCGCCTGCTCAATGGGGAGCTCCGTTATGCGAGCTTCACCGCGGCAATCCTCGAGCGAGCGGCGTTCAACGATTGCGATCTTCGGGACACCGTGTGGGAGCGGGCGCGCGCTCGCGACGCGTCGTTCGCCGGCGCGCGGCTGTGCCACGCCGACCTTTCGCACGCCGACCTCGGTGGTGCCGATTTCTCGCGGAGCGACGTCACCGGCGCCATCCTTCACGCGGTGCGCGAGGAGAATACCAAGTGGACCGGCGCCACCACGCTGCGCGCCAAACGCAACGACACGGACCGGCTCGAGGCCGAGGCGTGGCAACCTCCGCCGCGCCCCACGAGGTAAGCGCATGCTCCCTGCATCCAATCGCGGCGTTGGCATGAACCTGGGGTTCCCGGACGTGTGCACCACGCCCGTGGGCCCGGTGGCGGTGCCCATTCCGTATCCAAACATCGCGCTGAACGTGCAGGCGGTGCCGTTCTCGCCCAACGTGATGGTGAGCTACATGAGCGCGCTGAACGTCGGCTCGATGATCCCGCTCACCTGCGGTGACGAGGCCGGTGTGGCGCACCCGATGATCAAGGGCCCGGGCAAGTACACCATGGGCAATCCCATCGTGAAGGTGAACTTCATGCCGGCGATCAACCTGTGCTGCCCGACGACCGGCAACAACATGAATAACCCCCTCGGCGCCGTGCTCGTGCCCAGCATCACCAACGTGTTCTTCACCCACGCGGGTGCCCCGCCCGTGGGCCCGCTCGAGGGGGCGGCGTTGCGTGCGCTCGCGGATTCCATGGACGGCGCAGAGGTCGACTGCGCGCTCGACGGCGATGGCGTGGGCGTGATCCGCATAGCGCTTCTTGGCTTCGGCACCGCGACGAGGGTCGACAGCGCGCTCCGACGGCTCACCCGCAGCGGCGCCCGCGCCGTCGTCCTCGATCTGCGCGGTAACCCCGGCGGCGAGCTGCGCGCGAGCCTGCGCGTGCTCGAGCTGTGGCTACCGAAGGGCGCGGTGCTGTGCCGCGTCATCGAGCCCGACGGCGACGTCACCGTGCACCGCAGCCAGGCCGAAGACGGCACGAGCGAGCTGCCGCTGTTTGTGTGGATTGACCGCCACACCGGCTCGGCCGCGGAGCTCGTCGCGGCGGCGCTGCAGCATCATCGGCGCGCGCGGGTCATGGGCGAGCGGAGCGCCGGCAAGGCCACCATCGAGGCTTTGGTAGAAGAGCAGCAGGGCAGCAGCTACGCCCAGGTCGGTCGCTGGCAGCTCGCCGATGGCAGCGACATTCAGGGCCACGGAGTCGAGCCGGAGGCTCTCACTGTTCCGGCGGCTATTGCAGCACCTGCTCGCAGATCTGCTTCAAGCGCAGCATCATCCCAAGCTCTGCATGAAACGTGAGCCGCTTCTGTTCCGAGCCTTCGCGGTAGCTGAAGGTCACTAGCGCCACCGGCGCATCGATGGCGCGGCCGTGCTGCGAGGCGGCGATGCGGTCGACGCGCCAGTCGGCGCCGGTGAGCAGGCGGCCGTGGTCGGCGATGCTGCGCGAGACGATCTCCCTGCGCAGGCGCTGCTTCGCGTCGTCGTAGCGCGAGAGCAGCACTGTGCGGAGCGACTCGGCCTGCCCGTCGGCGACATCGCTCGCGAGTAACGTTCCCAGATCCGCGGCAAAGCTCAGGCGGTCGAGGTCGCGACGTGCCGCTTCGTACATGAGGAAGCGACAGCCGCGGAGGGCCTCGGCGATCAGGCCGCCGACGGCGCGGTGTTGACGCGCGAAGGCCTCGATGGCGCGATCCGCATCGGCCCCGGGCGCTGGCGCGAGGCAAGGCTCGAGCACCTCCCAGAACGCTGCTTGTGCCGATGGCGGAAGCGCCCGCAGCGCCGCGAGGTCGCTGGGAATGGTTTCGGGGCACTCGGTGCCGTCGATGCAGAGGAGCTTCGGGGGCGTCACGCGCCGAGATGGTACTCGGTACGGAAAATTCCGCCAGGCGCCCGCGATGCGCCAGAGAAAAGGCGCAGGCGCCCTGCCGCAGCTCTATAGTTCGCTATTGGGTCGCCAGCTCGCGGGCCTCGGGTCGGTTGAAGCGCATCCTGTTCGTCGATGACGAGCCTCACGTGCTCGAGGGCCTCGAGAACCTGCTGCGCAAGCAGCGGTCCGAGTGGATCATGGTGTTTGCGCGCAGCGGCCGCGCTGCGCTGGCCGAGCTGGCGAAGGCGCCTTTCGCGACGTGGTGGTCTCGGACATGCGCATGCCGGGGATGGACGGCGCGGTCCTCCTCCAGAGGGTCAAGGACAGCTATCCCGGCGACGCGCGGACCGTTCTCTCCGGGCAGGCGGAGCGCGACATGGTGGTGGGCGCGCTCCCGGAGAAAATCTGTCATCGTGCGGAGCCCGGGGCGCGGCGTGTCATGAGCTAGTACCCTCGGCGTGAAGTGAAATTCGAGTCGGCGGAGTATCCGCCGAGCCTCCTCCGGCTCGAAGGTTTCGTAGAGGGCCGTCGGCGTGTGCGTCGAGAGGTTGTCGAGGACGACGCGAATGCGATCGGCCCTTGGGTAGTGCGT
>SYFR01000143.1 GCA_005800325.1 Myxococcales bacterium
CACCAAGCGAGGCCATCCACCAAGCGAGGCCATCCACCAAGCGAGGCCATCCACCAAGCGAGGCCATCCACCAAGCGAGGCCATCCACCAAGCGAGGCCATCGCCGAAGCGAGGCCATCGCCGAAGCGAGGCCATCGCCGCGGCCGCGTCGCCGGGATTTCAGAACTCGGAGACGAGCTCGAGTCGCGCCCCTTCGAACGCCGGAAACACGCGACACACGCCGCCGACGCAACGCAGCGCGGCGCGCCGCTGCCCGACGAAGAGGCGCACCGCGTCGAACACCTTCTCGTGCCACGCGTCGCCGGCCTTGCTGCGGTACTGCACGGCGCCGTTGAAGTAGCTCGTCGGAAATCCCGGCCGCGTTTGGTATTCGAGCCCGAACACGACCGACCACTTCGGGTTGTAGTTCAGCGCCAGGAGGTTCTCTCCCTCGGACCACGGCTCGGCGAGCTGCGTCGGCTCATAGCGTCGGCGGTGGTAGCCGAGCACGCCCAGCGAGAACGGCCCGGCGAGCTTCTGCGTGACGTCGTAGCGCACGTAGCCCTCGCGATAGAACACGCTCGAGGGCTCGGCGATCTCCGAGTTTTGCACCACGGGCACCGCGCGATCGACGAAGCGCGCCCCCACCCACCCGAAGTAGTGGCTCGCGCCGCCATGGGCGCTGAGCTCGAGGCCCGCCGCCGCGTCCCACGTGTCCGTGCGCCGCTCATCGTCAGCGATGCACTCGTTGTTCGTGGCATCGATCTCCGAGAAGCTCGTGAAGCGCCCAAGCCACGCGAACCCCTTCTTTTCGGGCGCGACCGAGTAGTCGGCGCGCAAGCGTCCGCCGGTGTTGCACACGTCCGGGGAGCCGATCGGCTCGGTGTAGATCGACTCGGCGTTCGGAGGCCGGCTGTAGGTCACGAGGTTCAGCTCCGGCGCGCCGAACGGCGGACCGCCCGCGTCGATGTTCGCGCCGAGCGAGAAGAATGAGCGGTAGTGCTTGGCGTCGAGGGTCAGCGCCACGGGCCCCGCGATAACGTTGACGTTGGCGAAGATCGCGTGGCCGAAGAGCTCCTCTTCGCGCACGACGCCGTCGCCTTCGAGCGCGACGACCCGCCCGCCGGCGAGCTGTTGTCCTGCCACCTCGAGGTAGCCATCCACCGTCTTCGCGAGCGGCGGCACGCGAAGCGAGGCGCTGAAGTTGCGGATCTGATCGTGCAGGCGTGAGGCGTCGATCTGCCCGAACGTCGGAAACTCCGCCTCGCATGCGTCCACGTCCGCGCTCGGCGAGAGCTTGCAGCGGGCGAGCGCTTCGCCGTTCGACTGGCGAAAGAGCAGCGCCGTGTGCAGACCGAGCTCGAACGCTTGCGGCCCGAAGCTCACGGTGCCGCCGACGACGCTGTCCTCGAGGTAGCTCGGCTTCGCTCGCTTCTCGACCCGCAGAAACTCGGGCTCGCCCGCCGTGGGCGACGCCGCGTCGAACGCCGGGTTCGGCACGAACAGAGAAATCGACGACGCTCGCGGAAACCCGAAAAAAACCGGCGAGCCGCTGCCGTTCAGGATTCGCCCCGTCGGAAAGTCGATGCGCGTCGGGTTCAGCTGTCCGCCGAACATCATCCCCGCGAGGCGGTAGTCGCCGAGCTTGTGGCTCGCGCTCAGCTTCGCGCCGCGCACCGTCGTGTCGAGCCCCACCTCGTCGACCTTGCGTACGCTGAAGACGAGGCCGCGCCCCAGCTGCTCGTAGAAGTCGCCTACCGTCGCCTCGAACGGCTTGTGCTTGTACGCGATCCAGAGCTTCGCCGGATACACGAGGCCGCGTGCGCCGCCCGGAAGGCTCGATCCGTAGCGCGCGTGCAGCTCCTCGTTGAAGCGATTCTCGAGCGCGAGATCGTCCTCGCCGAGCTCGCTCCTCACGAGCTCTTGCACTCCGGGGCGCGTCGGCGTGTCGAAAAATAGCGCACTGTCGACGCGAGCGCCGAGGCTGAATTTGCCGTAAAAAGCGCGCAAATAGACGCGATTGAACCAATCGCCGTAGTCGTCGTCGACGTGCTTCGACGGCGTGAGGGTGGGGTTTTGCGGATCGACCGCGGCGCTGTTGCGGTTGTCGAAGTGGTAGCCGAGCTCGCTCGTGTTGTTCACGTCGAGGGACAGCGTCTCCTCGCCGATCGGCACGTCGATGGCGTGCGCCGAGCGCGCGCTGGCCAAGAGCCCGAGCACCGCGAGCGCGCCCAAGCCTCCCGCGCGCGCCGAGCGTAGCCGAGCTCCCACGCTCGCGACGCTACTTCTCGGCGAGCGCCTTGTCGATGGCCTGCACCAGGGCGCGCATCGACTCCTCGTCGCCCGGCTGATAGCCCGCGCGGCGCAGCACGATGCGCCCGTGACGATCGACGACGACGGTGAAGGGGAGCTCGCCCTTCGGGTTGTAGCGATCGAGCACCTCGGTGTCCTGATCGAGCAGCACCGGGAAGACCATGTTCTTCTCGCGCGCGGTCGCCGTCACGCCGCTCAGCGTGTCGGGGCCATCGGTCGCGATCGCCAGCACCTCGAACCCGCGCGCCTTCTTCTCTCGATAGAGCTTCACGAGCTCGGGCATCTCGCGCAGGCACGGGTCGCAGGTCGTCGACCAGAAGTCCACCAGCACCACCTTGCCGCGGTGCTCGGCGAGGCTCGTGGTGCCACCAGCAAGCAGCGGCAGCTCGAAGTCCGGCGCGCTCGGGCCGCGCGGCGCGCCCGTCGAGTCCCCGGTCGCCGTCGTCGTCGCTGCGGCTCCACTCGCGGTCCCGCTGGCCGCTCCGGTCGTGGCTCCGGTCGCGTCTCCGGCGCTCGAAGCCCCGCTGCCGTTCGCGCCCGCGCAGCCGAGCCACAGCGACGCGCAAACAGCCGCCATTGCGTACCGCGACGCGAACGCGACCGCCTCCGCATGACTCGTCGGCCC
>SYFR01000144.1 GCA_005800325.1 Myxococcales bacterium
GGCCGGCCCTCGCGTCGGGCAGCCAGACGTAGAGTGGCAGCTGGGCGCTCTTACCGACGCAGCCGACGAACATCGCGAGGGCCACGAGCGTCGCGACGTGGACGCGGATGGGGACGCTGATCCCGAGGGGTCGGCACACCGCGCTGACGGCGCTCTCGAGCCACTCGGGCATGCCCGCGAGTGGCCACAGCGTGCGCGTCTCTAGCAGGCCTTGCGAGCCGCTCTCGAGCTCGCTGAAGTTCAACGTGCCCGCGTAATAGACGAGCATCGCCATCGCGACGAGCAGGCCGAAATCGCCGATGCGGTTGGTGATGAACGCCTTCTTGCCGGCAGCGGCCTTCTTCTCGTCGGTGAACCAGAAGCCGATGAGGAGGTAGCTGCAGAGCCCGACGCCCTCCCAGCCGACGAACAGGACGGCGAGGTTGTCGCCGAGGACGAGCACGCTCATCGCGAAGATGAACAGGTTCAGGTACGCGAAGAAGCGGTAATAGCCTCGGTCGTCCAACATGTACGCGGACGAGTAGAGGTGGATGAGGAAGCCGACGCCGGTGACGACGAGCATCATCACCGAGCTGAGCGGATCGACGCTGAAGGCGACGTCGATCGGCACCTTGGCGAGCTGACCGTCGACCGAGAACCAGCGCCACACGTTCCACACGAAGCGCGTCGCCGGGGCCGCGTGGGCCGATGCGCCGTGCGCGCCGCCGGCGGTGGCGACGAGCGCGAAGGTCGTGAGGCTCGCGAGGAACGCGCCGCCGACGGCCGTGAGCGCCATCATGCGAACGGCGTGTTTTCCGAGGCGCTTTCCGAATGCGCCGCAGACGAAGGCTCCGACGAGCGGCAAGAGGAGGACG
This sequence comes from Myxococcales bacterium, assembly GCA_005800325.1. Lineage (GTDB taxonomy): Bacteria > Myxococcota_A > Polyangia > Polyangiales > Polyangiaceae > SYFR01. Next base: position 855 of record SYFR01000144.1, read on the forward strand.
AGCGCCAGCAGCGAGAAGTCGTCTGCCGGGAATTGTTGTCGCAGCTGTTCCATCGCCATCTGTCCTGAGTCCGCCTTCGGTCCTGAGTCTTGGGGTAGCGCGGCGGCCGGCCGTGATCGGTGCTTCGGCGCTCGGTGCTCTGCGTGGAAGCGTGCGCGCTCAGTGCTTGAGCGACGTCGCCTCGTCCGCGCGCACCGAGCCGCGCAGGCGGAAGAACGCGAGCACGAGGGCGAGCCCGACGGCGGCCTCGGCGGCGGCGATCGCGATGATGAAGAACGTGAAGAGCTGGCCCGCGTGGCTCGCGGGGTGGACGCGGTTGAACGCGACCAGCGTGAGGTTCACGCCGTTGAGCATCAGCTCGATGCACATCAGCATGACGAGCAGATTGCGCCGGAGAAGAAAGCCGACCGCGCCCGTCGCGAAGAGCACCGCGCCGAGCACGAGGAAGTAGGAGACTGGAATGCTGGTCACGCCGCCTTCTCCTTGGGCGCTTCGGCGTCGGATGCGGAGAAGCGCGTCGGATCGGGCTGCTTGCCGCGCGCGACCGCCATCGCGCCGACGACCGCGACGAGCAAGAGCGCGCCGGTGAGCTCGAACGGGATCACGTTGGTCGTGAAGAGCTCGCGGCCGATGCGCTCGATCGTGCCGAAGCCGTCGGGGAGATTGGGGAGCTTCGTCGAGGTCAGCTGCTCGCTCGCGAGGCGTCGCATGAGATAGCCCGCGCCGAGGGCCGAAGCGGCAAAGGCGCCGGCGCCGAGATAGCGCGGGAGCGCCGCGGTCTTGTCGGACGGCGAGACGGCCGCGGGCCCGAGCAGCATGACGACGAAGATGAAGAGCACGACGACCGCGCCCGCGTAGACGATGAGCTGGATTGCCGCGAGCAGCTCGGCGCTGAGCAGGAGGTAGCAGCCGCAGATCCCGAGGATCGTCGCGAGCAGGCCCATCGCCGAGCGGATCGGACGGCGCGCAGCGACGGTGGCGACCCCCCCGCCGAGGACGAGCAGCGCGGAGGCTGCGAAGAACGCAAGCTCGATCGCTCTCACGACGCGGGCCCTCCGTTCGCGACGTCGAGGGTCAGGCGCCCGCTCGACGAGCGGCCCTTTGTGCGAATGTGCTCCTCGAACTCGCGGCGGAACTGGCGCAGGAAGCCGAGCGCCGGCATCGCCGTGCCTTCGCCGAAGGCGCAGATGGTGTTACCCATGATGTTGCCGGCAATCTCGTGCAGGCGATTGAGCTCCTCGAGGTCGGCCTCGCCGGCGACGATGCGGTCGAGGATGCGCTCGATCCAGCCGCTGCCCTCGCGGCATGGCGTGCACTGGCCGCACGACTCGTGCCGATAGAAGCGCATGAGGTTGTGCATGGCGCGCACCGGGCAGGCCTGGTCGCTGAGCACGATGGCGCAGCAGGTGCCGAGCATCGTGCCGAGCGCGCGGAAGAGATCCACGCCGAGCGGCACATCGAGCACGCTCTTGCCGTGCCACTCGTGCAGCGGGTGCTTCGGATCGGCTGCGTCGACGAGGTCCTCGGCGCGCAGGATTGGGGTCGACGAGCCGCCGGGAATGACGGCGAGGAGCTTGCCGCCCTTCACGCCGCCGCCGAGATCGAAGATGAGCTCGCGCAGCGTGAGACCGACGGCGGCCTCGTAGACGCCCGGCGTGTTGACGTGGCCGCTCACGCCGAAGAGGCGACAGCCTCCGTCTTTGGGGTGCAGCGAGCTGAGCTTCGAGAAATTCTCGCCGCCGAGACGGAAGATCGTCGGCACCGCCGCGATGCTCTCGAGGTTATTCACCGTCGTGGGCATGCCGAACGCGCCGGACTGCGCGGGAAAGGGGGGCTTGAGGCGTGGCTCGCCGCGCC
>SYFR01000145.1 GCA_005800325.1 Myxococcales bacterium
ACGGGTGCGCGCTCACGCCCGAGGGTAGCGCCCCGAGGGGCGTGTACTACGTGCAGACGTTCTTCGACCTCGACGCGCCGACCGACGTGGTCCTCGCCGTCGCCGGTGCGGGGAGCGTCCTCGTCGACGACGTGCAGGTGCTCGAGCGCGACGAGGCCAAGTTCGGAAGCTTCGTGCGCCTCGGCGCTGCCATGCGGCTCGGGGCCGGACGGCATCGCGTGGTCGCGAGGGTCGGTCGCCCGGAGACGAGCGTGCGCCTCTTGACGCGCGGCGGGCGGCCGCTCGGCGCGCCGGGGTCGGAGGACGAGGCCGCGGGCTACTCGCTCATCGGGCCCGAACTTCTGGCGGATCCGAACCCGCACGCGCCGTTCGCCCGGGCGCTCGGCCTCGCGCCGACGCCTGGCGGTGAGGCGGCGAAGGTCTCCCCGCTCGCAGAAGATCCGGCGGCTCGCTACGTCGCGGCGGTGCTCGCGGCCCACGAGGGGAACGCCGATGTCGCGAGCGTCTTGCTCGAGCCGCTCTGCGAGGGCGAGCGTCCGTCGGCGATCGCGCTCTCGCAAGCGGCGCTCTTCGCGGAGGCGGATCCGATCTTCGAGCCGGCGACGGCGCGGACCCTCGCGCGCGATCTCCGCGAGCGCTCGGCCGAGGCCGATGAGGGCCTCTGGGGCCCGCGCGCGTGGCTCGTCCTCGAGAAGAGCACGCAGGCGCGGCCGAGCGAGCTTGCCCGCGAGCTCGAGGAGCTGTCGGAGAAATTCCCCGAGGTGCCGGCGCTGCTCACGCAGCTCGCGCGGATCTACGCCGAGAACGGCTTCAGCGTCGAGCACGCGCGCACGGTGCAGAGGCTCGGTGAGCGGTTCCCCGAGGATGTCGCGTCGCTCGAGTCGCTGGTCGAGATCGCCGAGCGCCAAGGAAAGCGGGCCGAGGCCGACGCGCTCGCCCGGCGCGTGGTGGAGCTCGAGCCGACGAGCGAGCTCGGGTTTCGGCGCGCCCTCGCACGCCGCGACTACGACGCCGCGCTCGCGGAGCTCCGTCGGATCCAGGCGCTGCGCGCGGACCGGCGCGAGCTTGGGCTACGCATCGCCGATCTCCTCGCGCGCGCGGGCAAGGTGAGCCACGACGCGGTGCTCGATCGGATCGCGGTCGGGCTCGAGACGAACCCGAGCGACAGAGCCGCTCGCCTCGCGCTCGCCGACGCCCACCTCGCGCGCGGCCACCGCAACGCGCTCGAAGAGGCGCTCGTCGAGGCGCTCGAGACCGGCTCCGATCCGAGCGCGCTGCGCGATGCGATCGAGCTGCTCGCCGGCGCGACCGCGCTCGAGCCCTACCGCAAGGATGGGCTCGCCGTCATCCGCGAGTCGAGAGAGGGCGGCGTCGTTTTGCCCGGAAACGCCGCGCGGATCCTCGACTACGCGGCCTTCTGGGTCGAGGCGGACGGCAGCACGCGCATGCTCGAGCACACGGTCTTGCGCGTGCAGTCGCGCGAGGGGATCGCCAAGCACACCGAGCAGCGCCTGCCGCCGGGCATGGTGCTTCGGCTGCGAACCATCAAGCAGGATGGCCGCATCCTCGAGCCGGAGATCGTGGCGGGCAAGCCCACCGCGACCATGCCGAAGCTCGAGGTCGGCGACTACATCGAGACCGAGAGCATCGCGACGATCGCCGGAGACGGCACGGGCCGGCGTTTTCGCGCGCCGCGGTGGTTCTTCCGCGAGCCGAACGTCAGCTACCACCTCTCCGAGCTCGTCCTCGTGACGCCCGAGTCGCGCGCGCTCGACATCGAGACGACGGGCCTCGTGCCCGCGCCGACGATCGAGAGGGCAGGCGGCCTCACCGTGACGCGCTTCGCCGTGAGAGGGCAGCTCGCGCTCGACGAGGAGCCGGGCGCTCCGCCCATCGACGAGTTCTTGCCGAGCGTCAGCGTCGGGTGGGGCATGGACTGGCTCGACCAGCTCGGGCAGCTCGCGGCGGGGCGATCCGGAGGTTTTCCCGCGGATCCGCGCCTCGTGCGCATCGCGCGGACCATCGCGCTCGGGGAGCTCGCCGCGGGCACGGGCGCTCGCTCGAGCGCGGCGCTCGCCTCGGTGTCGCAGGACGAGCGTGCGCGCCGCATCTACCGCTGGGTCGTGGACAACGTGACGCCGGGGCCCGAGGAGGCGCCCGCGCGCATCGTCACGAGCAAGCGCGGCGAGCTCGTCGAGGCCTTCCTCTACCTGTGCCGGCTCGCCGGCGTCGACGCGCGCCTCGCCGCTGTGCGTAGCCGCCTCGCGCCGCCTCCGCGTGGCAAGATGACCGCCGTCGAGTCGTTCGCTTCGAGCGCCGTGCGCGTCGCGACCGACAGCGGGCCGCGCTGGCTCGTGGTGAAGAGCCGCTTCGCGCCGTACGGCTACTTGCCGAGCCACCTCGCCGGCCAGCCCGCCATCGTGCTCGATCGACCGACGCTGACGACGCTCGTCGAGCCGGGGCCGCTCGAGCGCGAGACGACGAACCGCGGCGGCATCGAGGACGGCGTCGCGCATCGCGGGAAGGCGAAGCTCGCGCGGGACGGCTCGGCCGTGCTCGAGCTCGAAGAGGAGTATTCGGGCCGCTACGCGATCGTGGTGCGGCAGAAGCTGAGCGAGCTCGCAGGCGCGGGCGAGGTCGAGGAGAAGCGCCGGCAGCTCGTCGAGGAGCTCATCATCGGTCCGAAGCTCGCGGGCGCTCACGTCGTGTCGCTGGTGCTCAAAAACCTCGACGCGCTCGACGAGCCGCTGCGCATGCGGCTCACCGTCGAGGTCCCGAATTTCGCGAAGCTCGACGATCGCGGGCTCATGATCGAGGTGCCGTTCCTCGGCTCGATGTCGAAGATGGTGAGCTTGCCAGTGCGCGAGAGCCCGCTCTACGTGCCCGAGGGGGCGCGCTCGCTCGTCGCGCTCGCCATCCACCTGCCCGAGGGCGCGACGCTCGAGACCACGCTCGCGCCGTTCGTCGTCGACGAGCCGCGCCTGTCGGTGTTCGTGCGCGATCGCCTCGAGCCCGGCGTCGTGCACGCCGAGCGCGCCGCGAACATCCCCGCTGGGCGCGTCCAAGCCGAAGAGTACGTCGGCTTCCGCGCGCTCCTCACCGACGCGGATCGCGCGCTGAATCAGCGGTTGTCGATTCGCCTCGCGACCCCGTGACGGGCCGCGCGAGCGCCGCTATAGGGGGGGCCATGCGCCCCCTGCTCCCCTTCACCGTGCTCGCCGTCCTCGGCGCCGCCTGCGGTCCGGTCCCCACGCCGAGCGTCCCGGAGAAGGTCGCGGCCCCGCCCGTCGTCGACGCCGCGCTCGAGGCCCGCCGCAAGTACGAGAACCACGGCGGCATGTGGATGCCCGAGCAGATGAAGCAGCACGAGGCGACGCTGCGCGAGCTCGGGATGACGCTCGCTCCCGAGGCGCTCTCCGATCCGATGGCGTTTCCGCTCGGCGCGGTCGTGTTCCTCGGCGGCTGCTCGGCGTCGTTCGTGTCGCCCGAGGGCCTCGTCATCACGAACCATCACTGCGCGACCGGTGCGCTGCAGTTCAACTCGACCCCCGAGAAGAACCTCATGAAGACGGGGTACCTCGCCAAATCGCGCGAAGAGGAGAAGAGCAACGGCCCGGCGGCGCGCGTGTTCGTGACCGAGAAGCTCACGGACGTGACCGAAGAGGTGAAGACCGGGCTCGCCGCCATCACCGAGCCGAAGCAGCGCTTCGACGCGGTCGAGAAGAAGCAGAAGGAGCTCGTCGCGGCGTGCGAGAAGGATCGCCCCGGCGTGCGCTGCAGCGTAGTCAGCTACTTCGAGAGTGAGCAGTTCCGCCTGATCGAGCAGCTCGAGCTCCGCGACGTGCGGCTCGTCTACGCGCCGGCCGAGGGGATTGGCAATTACGGCGGCGAGATCGACAACTGGCGCTGGCCGCGGCACTCGGGCGACTTCGCCTTCTACCGCGCGTACGTCGGCGCCGACGGCAAGCCCGCCGACTTCGACGCGAAGAACGTCCCCTACAAGCCAAAGCACGTGCTCAAGCTCGCGACGGACGGGCTCCTTCCGAGCGACCTCGTGTTCGTCGCGGGCTACCCGGGGCGCACGAGCTCGCTCAAGCCGTCGGTCGACGTGAAGGAGGCGATCGAGTGGGCCTATCCGCGGCGCGTGCGGATGTTCGAGGACTACCTCGCGCTGCTCGAGCGCTTGGGCAAAGAGGACGCCGAGCTCGAGGTGAAGGGGCGCCAGCTCGTGCGTGGGCTCGCCAACGCGCTCACCAACACGAAGGGCCAGCTCGACGGGCTCGTCAAGGACGGCCTCGCGGGGAAGAAGGCGCAGCTCGAGGCCGAGCTCGTGCAGTTCGCCGAGCAGCACCCCGAGCATGAGCGCGGCAAGGCGGCGCTCGAGCGCATCGGCCAAGCCCACGCGCGCTACCGCAAGGATCGCGAGAAAGAAGCCGCGACGCTCGAGGCGGTGCAGTTTTCGACCCTGCTCTCGGCGGCGGACACGATCGTGCGCATGGCGAGCGAGCGGAAGAAGCCCGACGCCGAGCGCGATCCGGCTTACCAGGAGCGCAACCACAAGCGCATCGAGGCGATGCAGCGCCAAGCGCAGCAGAGCTACGCGCGCCGGCTCGATCGCGAGAAGCTCGTCCTGGCGCTGACCCGGGCTGCGAAGAACGCGCCCGCGGATCAGCCCGCGCTGTTGGCGCTCGTCGTCGGCAAGCAGGAGCCGACGCCCGAGAACATCGGCAAGGCCGTCGACCGCCTCTACGCGACCACGAAGCTCGAGGACGTGGAGGCGAGGATCACCCTATTTCGCGGGGCGAGCGTCGAGTCGCTGAAGAAGAGCACCGACCCGTTCATCAAGCTCGGGCTCGAGCTGCGCGCGACGCTTCAGTCGATTGAAGATCTCGGCGAGGCGTACCAGGGCGAGACCCTGCTCGATCGCGCCGAGTACATCGCGACCCTGCGCGCGAAGGCGGGCGGCGTGCTCGCGCCCGACGCGAACGCGACGTTGCGGATCACCTACGGCACGGTGCGCGGCTATCGACCGACTCCCGAGGCGGAGGCGTTTACCCCGTTCACCCGCGTGACCGAGGTGGCAAAAAAGCACACTGGCAAAGAACCATTTATCGCCCCCGACGCGCTGCTCAAGGCGATCGGCGAGGGCGCGTACGGTCCCTATGCGGCTCCCGCGCTCGCCGAGGTGCCAGTCGACTTCTTGAGTGATCTGCACATCACCGGCGGCAACTCGGGTTCGCCGACGCTCAACGGCAAGGGCGAGCTCGTCGGGCTCGCGTTCGACGGCAACTACGAGGCGATGGCGTCGGACTGGATGTTCATGCCCGCCATCACGCGCACCATCCACGTCGACATTCGCTATGTGCTGTGGCTGATGGACAAGGTCGATCAGGCGGACCACCTGCTCCGTGAGATGGGCCTCGAGCCCAAGCTTTAGTTCTCGGCCCGAAAAGGGCCCATCTGCGTCGTTGCCTTCGTCGCTGCGGTACTCACGCACAGGAAGTCTCATGATTGATCGGAGTTTTGGGCGCGGGCCAGCCACCCCAATTCGAGCAGGAGCAGGTCGTGGTAGCCGCGGGCCAAGACTTGCCATCCCGGATCGC
>SYFR01000146.1 GCA_005800325.1 Myxococcales bacterium
CTCGACGTGTCGGTCGGCGCGCAGATCCTGAACCTCCTGGACGAGTTACGCGAGCGGCTCGGCCTCGCGCAGCTGTTCATCTCGCACGATCTCCGCACCGTGCAGTACCTGAGCCATCGCATGGGCGTCATGTACGGCGGCAAGCTCGTCGAGCTCGGTCCCACGGACGCGCTGCAGAAGCGCCGCCACCACCCCTACACGCGCGCGCTCTTCGCCGCGATACAGCCCTCGCGCGAGCGCGCTGTGCCCCGCTTGCCGGTGCTACGCGCGGCGCCGACTCCCGAAGCGGTCGAGGCCGCCCGAGCGTGCGTCTACTTCGCCGCGTGTCCGAAGGCCGAGCCCGGTCGGTGCGACGTCGAGGAGCCGCGGCTCTCCGAGATCTCCGACGGCAGCCACCACCGCGTCGCGTGCTTTCATCCGCACCTCGACTAGGTCTTGCCCTGAGTCCGAAGTTCGCAGCGCTGATTCGCCGCACGAGGATTTGCGCGCGTATTTGGTGGCCTGTCTCGCCTCCGCCACGGTAAGGCTCGGTCGCGATGAGCAGCGAGGAGCCGCAGCAAGCCGAAGCCGGCAGGCGCGTCCCGTGGATCGGGCTCGTCCTGCTCGCGGCGCTGGGTGCGGGCGGCATCACGCTCGTCCTGCGCGCACCAAGGGACCGCTTCGTGCCGCACGTCGAGGTCGACGCAGACGAGGGCCCCGAGGTGAGTGCCTCTGCGTCGGCGAGTGCGGTCGTCGCGCCTCGCTGCGAGCGGACCGCGCCGAGCCGGAGCCACCGCATCGCGGCGACGGCCACGCCGAGACCTGCGAGCCCACCTCCGGCGACGAGCGCCGAGGCATCGACCGGCGCGGCCCTTGGAGCCGCCGAGCTCGATGAACCCGAAGAGCTAAACGAGCCGTTCGCTGCGGAGACGGGCCGCGCGGTCGCGCTCGCCGACGGCTTCGCGGTGGGAGTGCGCGCGGACGGACCGAGCGGAGCGGAGGCCAGCGTCGTCGTCTTCGGAGCCGATGGGACGCTCCGCAACGCGCTGTCACTCGGGCGCTCGCGCGGCGACGTGCCGCCCCCCGTCGTCGCCGCGAAGAACGCTGGCAAGGCCTCGGGCTGGCTCGCTGCCACGCTCGAGCCCGACGCCGCCGCGTACTCGCTGCGGGTGCTCGACGACGCGCGCGCGGTGGACGCGGGCGGCCGCGCCCTCGAGCTCGAGCAAGGCCGCGACGAGTCACAGGCGTTCGATCTCGCGAGCGGCCCCGCGGTCGCCATCGCGACGTGGGACGACGTGACGCGCGACGACAAGCTCGGCCGCGCCGTCTACGCCGTGCTCGCCGCCGATGGCTCGAAGCTCATCGGCAAGCCGCGAACGCTCTCGGGCAAGGGCGTCGACGCCGAGGTGCCGCGCGTCGTCCCGCGAGAGGGAGGCTTCGTCGTCGCGTACATTGCCCGCAATAGCAGGGCGAAGACGAACGCGAAGGGCAAGGACGACGGCGACGACGGTCGCTACGCGGCCGAGCGCATCGAGCCGAGCTTCGTCGAGGTCGCGCTGCTCGACGAGCAAGGCGAGGTGACGAGCCCGCCGCGCGCCGTCACGCCGCCGACTGGGTACGTGCTCGCGTTCGATCTCGCGGCGGGGAACGACGGCTCCGTGCGCATCGTGTGGCGCGACGACGATACCCCGAGCGGCGCTGGCGGAGGGAAGGTCGAGCTCGCGATCGTTTCGCCCTCGGGAGCGGCTTCGAGCCAGCTCGTCGCGAAGGACGACGTCGGCGCGGGCGTGCCGGCGCTCTTGCCGGGCTGGCTCGCCGTCACCGACAGCCGAGGCCGCGCGCTCCTCGGGCCGCTCGCCGACGATGGCTCGCTCGCCGCCGCGCTCCTGCACGAGCCGGCGGTCGGCGCCGGCCAACCGATCGCGGCCCGCGGCGACACGCTCCTCGTGGCGACTCCGATCGGCACGGCCATCGAGCTCGTGACGGTGCGCTGCCGAAGGTGAGCGCGCGGCGGTGCGACTTGCGGCCGTGCGACTTGCCGCTCGTATCGAGGAGTGGCACCAAGGGCCCGTGCTTCCGGCCGGGCTCATCCGTAGCGCGAGCGAGCGACTGTTTCGCTACCTCGAGGTCGACCCGAGCTGGTTGTCCGCGGTCGAGGAGGCCTCCGCGCGCGGGCCGGTCGTCTACGTGTTGCGGCACACCTCGGCGCTCGATTTCCTCGCCCTGCGCCAGCTGACACATCGCCACGACCTGCCGCGCATCGCGTTCGTCAACGACCTGAGCGAGCTCATGACGGATGCGCTCGACGCGGTGCCGTCGCGGTCGGCGACGCCCGTCGAGGCGCTGCGCTCGGCGCTCTCGTCCGGGCACTCGGCGTGCTTGTTCTTGCAGCGCGCCCCCGACCGCCCGGGTCTCGGGCCCCAGCGCGACGGCAGCGAGCTCTTGCGCGCGCTGCTCGAGCTGCAGCGGGAGAACGAGTCGCGCCGTGTCACGCTCGTGCCGCAGGTGCTCGTCTGGACGCGCCGCGCCGAGAAAAAACGCTCCTTCAGCGTGCTCGATACGCTCTTCGGATCGTCGGATTTTCCGGGCGATTTGCGCCAGCTCGGACAAATCCTGTCGAACTACCACCACGGCAAGCTCCTGCGCGGCGATCCGGTCGACGTCCTCGAGTTCTTGCGGGAAGAGAGCCCCGGCGACGACGACGAGGCGCTCGCGCGGCGGCTCAGCTACGCGCTCTTGCGCAAGGTGGAGCGCGAGCGGCGCACCATCGTGGGCCCCGCGCACAAGTCGCCCGAGCGCGTGCGCGACGAGGTGCTGCGAAGTCCGAAGCTGCTCGGCGTCGTGCGTGAGCTCGCGGGCCCCTCGCTCGAACAGCAGGCCGTGCTGCTCGGCAAAGCGCGCGAGCACCTCCGCGGCTTGCAGACCATCCCCGATCCCGAGGCGGCGAGCAGCCTGGAGGCGCTCGCAGGCACCGTGCTCGAGCGGATCTACTCGGGCATCGACGTCGACGAAGAGGGGATCGAGCGACTGCGGGCCGCGGCGCGCGCTGGCTCGGTGGTCCTCTTGCCGAGCCACAAGAGCCACGTCGACTACATCGTCCTGTCGTACGTGCTGCGGCTCCGCTCGATCCAGCTGCCGGTGATCGCGGCGGGCGAGAACCTCGCCTTTTTCCCGGTCGGCGCGCTCTTGCGACGCGGCGGGGCGTTCTTCATTCGGCGCAGCTTTCGCGGCGATCGGCTCTACACGGCCGTCGTCGACGCGTACATGCGGCGGCTCTTGCGCGAAGGCTGGCTCATCGAGTTCTTCCTCGAGGGTGGGCGCTCGCGCACCGGCATGCTGCTGCCGCCGATGCTCGGGCTGCTCAACATGGTGGTCGCGGCGGCGCTGTCGCTCGAGCGGCGCACGGTGTCCTTCGTCCCGATCTCGATCGGCTACGAGCGCCTGATGGAAGAGGGGGCCTTCGCGCGCGAGCTCGCCGGCGGCGCCAAGAAGGCCGAGGACGCGGGGCAGCTCATCGCCGCGGGCCGCTTGCTCTCCGAGCGCTGGGGGCGAGTGAACATTCAGTTCGGGCGCACCATCGAGCTCGCCTCCTTGCGCGAAGAGCTGCACCTCGAGAACCACTCGGCGCTCACGCCCGCCAAGCGCCGCGCGATCGTGAAGCGGCTCGCGCACCGCGTGATGCACGAGATCAACGGCGTGACGGCGCTCACGCCGGGGGCGGTCGTCGCGCTCGTCTTGCTCGGTCAGGGGCGTCGTGGCATCGCCTACCGCGATCTCGTGACCGAGGCGCAGCGGCTGACACGCCTCTTGCTCGCGGACGGTGCGCGCGCGACTCCCTCGCTCGTGCCGCTCGGGCACCGCGAGGCGCGCGAGCAGGGCGTCGTCGAGGCCCTGCGGCTCTACGTGAAGAGCGGTCTCGTCGTGCAGCACGCGCCGGGCCAAGACCTCCCCGAGAAAAAGTGGCGCGCTCGGCTCTATACCGGCACGGACGTCATCTTCACCCTGCCCGAGGACAAGCGCGTCCGGCTCGACTTTGCGAAGAACCAGCTCATGCATTTCCTCGTCGACCGCGCGCTCGTCGCGGTGGCGCTCACGTGCAGCCCGGGCCCCGACGACCCCGAGCGCGTGCTGCCGCTCGCGACAGTGCGCACGCGCGTGCGAGAGCTCTCGCGCTTGTTCAAGCTCGAGTTCATGTTCCGCGCCGACGCCCCGTTCGAGCAGATCTTCGACGAGGTGCTCGCGAGCATGCAGGCGCGCTCCGAGGTCGCGAAAGAAGGCGACGTCGTGCGACCGGGCGCCGGGCACGACGGCCTCGACGGCAACGGCTGGCTCGACTTCTACGCGGCCACGCTCAGAAACTTCCTCGAGGCGTACGCCGTGGCGGCGCGCGGGCTCGAGCCGCTCCTGAAGGGCCCCGTGGCGAAGAAGGAGCTCGTCGCGCGTGCGCTCCGGACGGGCCAGCGAATGTTCCTGCGCGGGGAGATCGAGCGGGCCGAGGCGGTGGCGCGACCGTGCATCGAGAATGCCCTCGAGTCGTTCGTCGAGCAGGGCTATCTCGTGCGCGACAACGAGGCGCTCTCTCTCGCGCAGTCGTTCGCGACGCCCGAGGGCGTGCACGCGGTCGAGGCGAGGATCCGCGCCTTCTTCGCGGGAAGGTAGGTTGGGCAGGGCGTGACCGCGTACGAGCACGAACTCTGGCACGGCGACGCGGCCGCCGTATGCGACGCGCTCGCGAGCGACGTGCGCTTCGATCTCGTGTACCTCGATCCGCCGTACTCGGTCGGCGCGACCATGGCGATGCGTGAGAAGAGCGGCGAGGCGCGAGGACGCCGCCGCCCCACGAGCGGTCGCGATGCCTACACCGACACGGGCGACGTCGATGCGCTCGTCGCGATGTTGTCGCGCGTGCTCGAGCGCGTCCGCAGTCGCATGACCGACGACGCCGCGCTCTATCTGCACATGGACTGGCGTGCGGTGCACGAAGCCAAGATCGCGCTCGATCGGCTCTTCGGGAAGCGCGCGTACGCGGGCGAGGTCGTGTGGCAGCCAGGCAACGGCAGCCGAGGCGCGCGCGGCTTCAGCGTCACGCACCAGACGATCCTCATCTACGCGGCGCGCGAGAAGAAGCGCCTGCGCTTCGCCGTGAACCACCCCCTCTTGCGCGAGCCCTTCGCCGAGACGAGCCTCGCGATGCACTTCACGAACCTCGACGACTCGGGCCGCCGCTACCGCGAGCGCACGATCGCCGGCAAGGCCTACCGTTACTACGCCGACGAGGGGCGCCGGCTCGGCAGCGTGTGGTCCGACATCCCCGGGATGGTGGCGAACACGCCGCTGCGCGCGGAGGCGACGGGGTATCCGACGCAGAAGCCCGAGAAGCTCCTCGAGCGCATCGTGCGCGCCTCGAGCGTCGAGGGCGACACCGTGTGCGATCCGATGTGCGGCAGCGGGACGACGCTCACTGTAGCCGCGCGCCTCGGGCGGCGCTTCATCGGCATCGACGCGAGCGACGTCGCGATCGAGACGTCGCGGGCGCGCCTCGCCGGCCTTGGGATCGAGGCGCGGCTCGCCGCTCTTTAGGAGAGTGGCCCAAGAACTCGTTGGCGCGCCGGGACTCGCGACCTGCGCCGCCCGCTCAGAACATCTGGCTCAGGTAGTGCACGGCCTGGCGCTGCCACCAGGCGTAGTTGTGCCGGCTGTCGTGGCCCCAGAAGGCGACGTGGTTCGGGATCCCCTTCTTGTCGAGCCACGCGCCGAGCTCGGCGGTCTCGCGGATGCAGCCGTCCTCGAACGCGCCTTGGCCGACGACGGCCGTGATGTGGACCTTACGGCGCACGTGCTCGAGCGCCGCGCCCGAGAGGTTCGGCAAGAAGGCGAGCGGATCGTTGAAATAGAGCTCCTGGCTCGAGTCGTCGAACATCGTGCTCGTGCGGTAGCGGCCCGAGAGGCACAGCGCCTGACCGAACACCTCCGGGTGTTTCAGCACGAAGAGCGAGGCGTACATCGCGCCCATGCTGCAGCCCGTGGTCGTGAGGGTGCGGTAGGGCGCGCGGCAGTCCTCGTCGATGAACGGCACCAGCGTCTCGAGCACGAAGCGCTCATAGGCGCGGTGGTGCGTCATGCGCGCTTCGACGCTGCCTTCGCCCGAGAAGCTCCGCGAGACGTTGGTCTCGGGGCAATAGATCTTCACGCGGCGCGCGGCGACGAGCGGCGCGAGGGCGTCGATCATCCCGCCCTTGTGCCATTCGTGAGCGACCCCGGCGTTCGAGGGAAAGACGACGAGCGGCTTGCCCGCATCGCCGTAGGTCCAGAGGTGCACGCGCCGGCCCATCGTGGCGCTGTCGAGGAGCGAGTGTCGAGAGTTCATGCGATCCGGCGAAGGTACCACGGGCGGGGGCGCGGGCGTGCTGCATGGGCCGCGACGCCCGTCATGCGGCGCGCGCCAGCAGATCCCCGAGCGTGAGCGCCGCGCGCATGCCGTCGCACGATGCCTTGCCCGTGCCCGCGAGGTCGTAGGCCGTGCCGTGATCGACGCTGGTGCGCACGATGGGCAGTCCAAGCGTGACGTTGACGAGCTCGCCGAAGCCCATGAGCTTGCACGCGATGGTCGCTTGGTCGTGGTACATCGCGACGACGCCTTGGTAGACGCCGCTCGCCGCGAGGCGAAACGCGCTCTCGGCGCCGATGGGGCCCGCGAGGCGGATCGTGCGATCCTCGGCCGCGGCGCGCTCGCAAGCCTCCACCATGCCCGGCACGATCAGCCGCGACTCTTCGTCGCCGAGCAGGCCGCCCTCGCCAGCGTGCGGGTTGAGGCCAGCGACGGCGATGCGCGGCTCGTCGTGACCGAGTCGCTCGAGCAGCGCCTCGAGCTCGAGGCACGCGAGCGTGACCCCAGCAGGCGTGATCGCGCGCGGCACCTTGCGCAGCGGCAGGTGCGTCGTGACGAGCGCGGTCGCCATGCGCGCGTTGGCGAAGGCCATCACGACGTGCGGCGCGCGCAGGAGCGACGCGAGGTGCTCGGTGTGGCCCCGAAACCGGCTCGCCCCGCGCGCGCCGCTCGCGGCGATGCTGGCCTTCGACGCCGGCGCCGTCACGAGGCCGCCGCACGCGCCGCTCACGACCAGCGCGAGCGCCTCGTCGATCCACGCGAGCTGCGCGGCCCCGCCGGCCTTCGACGGCTTGCCCGGTCGCACCCGCGAGCGGAGCTTTGTACTCGCGGCGTACCAGCCGATGGCGCCGCGTGCGAGCCCCTCGATCGCTTCAGGCGAGGCGACGCGCACGAGCCGGGACGCTGCGATCTTTGCGCGCTCGGCCTCCGCGTACACGAGCCGCTCGTCGCCGACCACGACCGCCGTGATGGGGCTGCCTTCGCGCCCGAGCGCCGCGAGAGCCAGCATGGTGACCTCGGCGCCGACACCCGCGGGACAGCCGATCGAAATCGCGAGGGCCTTCCGCGCTGGCGGTGCGCGTTCGTCCTTGCGCTTGGCTCGCCGACTCACGGTGGAGCCCCGGTCAGCTTGTAGCCGGCGCCGCGCATCGTCGACAGCGGCAGCGCCGCGCCGAGCTTCGCGCGCAGCCGACGCACGTGGATGTCCACGGTGC
Organism: Myxococcales bacterium; assembly: GCA_005800325.1. Lineage (GTDB taxonomy): Bacteria > Myxococcota_A > Polyangia > Polyangiales > Polyangiaceae > SYFR01. Next base: position 7,582 of record SYFR01000146.1, read on the forward strand.
GAGGCCCGCCCTCGTAGCTAAGCCCCCACACCCGCGCGAGCGCTTCGTCGCGCGACACGAGCCGCCCGCGGTTGTCGCATAAGTACGCGAGCAGCGCGAACTCGCGCGCCGTCATCGGCACGAGCTGTCCGCCCACCGTCACCTCATGCGCCGAGCGATCGACCACGACGTCTCCGACCTTCAGGCGCTCTTCGTTGGAGAACTCGCTCCTGCGCCACTCGATGGCGCGCACGCGCGAATAGAGCTCGGCCGGCACGAACGGCACCAACACGAAGTCGTCGAAGCCCGCCGCTGGATCGAGCTGCGCCACCTGCGCGACGGTCACCGCCACGAGCGCTCCGCATCCCGCGAGGCTCGCCTCACGCCTGAGCGCTCGCAGCGCCGCCGCCGCCAGATCCGGGCGATCGAGGGCCTCGATCACGATCGCCCGCACGCGCTC
>SYFR01000147.1 GCA_005800325.1 Myxococcales bacterium
GCGACCGCCGTGGCCGCGCCGGTGGGCGCGCTCGGCGCCGCGGGTTTCTCGTCGCAAGCGGGGAGCGCGAGCCCGAGCCCGAGCGCCGTCATGGTCATGGCGAGCCTCATTGGCCGGCCTCCTTCTTGTTCTGTGCCTTGTCGTGCGCCTTGCGCCACCAATGTTCGTGCCGAGCTTGCTCGCGCGCGAGCATCACGTCGGCGGCGGCGACGGCCTTCTCATTGCCATTCTGGGCCGCGAGAAAGCGGGCGCGGCGGAGCCTGGCACTGCGCTTGGCGTGGGCCGTGAGCTCGGCCCTCGCGGCGGCGCGGGCCTCGGGCCCGACGTGCTCGCCTCTGAGGTGATTCGCGAGGCGCTGGCGGAGCTCGCGGCGGGCGTCCTGGCGGCGCTGAGCGCGGTTCTTCACGCGCTCGGCGTGCCGCTCTTTGATGTGCTCGAGGCGCTCCTTGATCTGTTCCTTGGTGCGCGGGCCGTGCGCGTGGTCGTGCGTGCCTGGGCCGTGCTCGTGGTCGGGCTTGCCGGGGCCGTGGTCGTGGTCGTGCTTGCGAGGGCCGTCCTTGTCGTGGCCCTTGCCGGGACCGTGCTCGTGGTGGCCCGGACCGCGCGCGTCGCCCGGACCGTCGTGCGGGCCGGGCTTGTGCGGGTGCCCGTGCGGATGTCCCCCCGGATGAGCAGCGACCGGCGCTGCCGCGTAGCTGACGAGCGCGGCGCCGACGAGCGCCACGACTCGACCTTGTATGGAGCGATTCATGGCGACTGTCTTCGCATCGACACGCGCTCGTGGCAACGGTCCTGCCGCTGCTCTCGATGAGCTGTTAGAGTCCGGCCCGCAATGGGTGCACTCTTCGAGGGCAAGGTCGCCTGGATCACCGGTGGCGGCAGCGGGATCGGCAGGGCGGTCGCCTTTGAGCTCGCGCGCCAAGGGGCCAAGGTCGCGGTCTCGGGGCGGCGCGCCGAGCGGCTGAACGAGGTAGTGGCCGAGATCGAACAGGCCGGCGGGGAGGCGATGGCCGTGGCCTGCGACGTATGCGACGAAGCGCAGCTCGCGTCGGCGATCGGGGCGGTGGTGGAGCGCTTCGGGCGGCTCGATGTGGCGATCGCGAACGCGGGCTACGCCGTCAGTGGCCTGGTCGAGCGGCTCTCGGCCGAGGAGTGGCGCAGGCAGCTCGAGGTCAACGTCATCGGCAGCGCGCTGGCCGCGCGTTACGCCTTGCCGGAGCTGCACAAGAGCGGGGGCCGATTTGCGATGGTCGGCAGCGTCGCGGCCTTCATCTGTGCGCCCAAGCTCGGCGCCTACAACGCCTCGAAGCACGCGGTGCGCGCGCTCGGGCACACGCTGAGCGTCGAGCTCCACGGCAGCGGCGTGAGCTGCACCGTCGTTCATCCGGGCTACGTGGAGAGCGAGATCGCCCAGGTCGACAACCGCGGCGAGTTCGATCCCGCCCGCGCCGACAAGCGTCCCAAGAACATGATGTGGCCGGCCGACAAGGCGGCGCGTGTCATCGTGCGGGCGATCCACGAGCGCCAGCGCGAGCTGGTGTTCACCGGCCACGGCAAGATCGGCGCGTTCATTGGGCAACACCTGCCGCGCGTCGCGCACTGGATGATGTTGAAGCGCGGCTGAACCCTTGCAAGCTCACGTGGGGTCGGCGGCGGCCGTGGCCTCGACTGGGCGCCGGAGCGCGCGGGCGGCCTCGACCAGGATGGCGGCCGCGAGCGCGACGAGTCCGAGGCCGACGAAGCCGTTGAGGGTCACCGCATCGAGGGCGAGGCCGCGCGAGAAGAGCGTCGCGAAGCTCTGGCGGATCTGCAGCGCGAGGGCCGTCACCGTAGTCGCCATGACGAACACCATCGGGACGGCCGTGTACCAGATGCGCCGTCCCTCGCGCCGCAGCCACACGGTGATGGCGAGCAGCGTGAGCGCGGCGAGGAGCTGGTTCGACGTGCCGAACAGCGTCCAGAAATCCATGTAGGCCGGACGCACGCCTGGCGCCGGGGCGCGCGCCGTGATGAGGAAGGCGGCAGGCAAGAGCAGCGTGAGCAAGGTGGCCGCCGCGGCGCGTGTGCGCCCCTTCCACCCGAAGAGCTCCTCGAGGATGTAGCGGCCGAGGCGGGTCGCGACGTCGAGGGTGTCGAACACGAAGGTCGAGAAGGCCATGGCGCCGAAGGTGGCCGCACATACCATGTGCTCTTTGCCAATCAGGACGCTCGTGAACTTGCCAATTCCGTCGCCGTAGATCTTGCCCGGTCCGGGGAGCTTCGAGCCCGGCGCGAGGGTGACGATGGTGGCAATGGCGATCAGCGCCACGAACGCCTCGAGCAGCATGGCGCCGTAGCCGACGGCGTGGGTGTGGCTCTCTTTCTCGATTTGCTTGCTCGTCGTCCCCGAGCACACGAGCCCGTGAAACCCGGAGCAGGCGCCGCAGGCGATGGTCACGAACAGGAACGGGAACATCAGCCCGGTCGGGCCGCCGGCGTCGAACGACTTGAAGGCCGGCTGCACGACGTCGAACTCGCCGGGATAGCGCAAGCCGCCAAAGAAGATCCCCACGGTGCCGACGAAGAGCGCGAGATACAGGACGAAGCCGCCGAGGTAGCCGCGCGGCTGGAGCAGCGTCGAGACGGGCAGGAGCGAGGCGACGAAGCAGTAGGCGATGATGATGAGCCCCCAGAGCTTCTGCGGGTTGTCGGCCGGGAGCACGAGCCACGTCGAGGTCTTGGTGCCGAGCCAGACGACGAAGAGCGTCGCCGGCACGAACACGAGGGTGAGCAGCCAGAGCGGCGGGCGCAGGCGCCGCTCGACGACGCCCATGAGGACCGAGAGCGCGAGGTAGGCCACGCTGGCGAACGCGACCGCGCCGCCGGCGTTGAAGAGCACGGCGCCCTCGCCGACCTGCGCGAGCTCTTCGGTCTTGCCGACGAAGGTGCCGGCGGTGATGTCGGCGAAGGCGACGATGACGTAGCTCAGGGCGAGCCAGATGAAGATCATGAACAAGAGCCACGCGCGCTTGCCGATGTGGCGACGGGCGAGCTCGGCGACGCTCTCGGCGCCGTGGCGCACGCTCGCGATGAGCGACGCGAAGTCGTGCACCGCGCCGATGAACACGACGCCGAGTCCAATCCACAAGAGGGCGGGGAGCCAGCCGAACATCTGCACGGCGAGGATCGGCCCGGCGATCGGTCCGGCCGCGGCGATCGCGCTGAAATGCTGGCCGAGCAGGTAAAAGCGCTTCGTCGGGACGAAGTCGACGCCGTCGTCGATGCGGCAGGCGGGCGTCACGCGCGCGTCGTCGAGGGCGTAGCTCCTGGCGACGAGGCGGCCGTAGCCGAAGTAGCCAAACGCGAGGACCAGCAGCACGGCGAGCGCGAGCAGCGGCAGCATCGAGTCGTGACTATAGGCTCGCGAGCGGGTGGTGCGCGAGGCCCTGCGCGAGGGATGCTCACGAGCGCCTGGGCTCGTCACATGGAGCGTCCCGGCGGCACCGACCTCCGTGCCACGAGCTGCGGCGCGGGTGTCGCCGGCCCACTCGGGATAGCATGCGCGGACGCTCGACACGTCGCCCGCCCAGACGGCTCGCTACGTCGAGTTGCTCCGTGCGCGCGAGCCTCACGAGCGACTGGCGATCGCCGTCTCGCTCTCCCGTGCGGTCCGTGAGCTCGCGGTGCGGTGGCCGGGCTTCGAGAGCGGCACCCCGACGCAGGCGAGCACGAGCTGCGCGTGCGGCTCGCGGTGAGGTTGTACGGGCGCGAGGTGGCCGCGCGCCTCTTCGGCGATGTCCCCGACGATGCCGTCTGACCTTGGCACCATCGACGCGCTCGACGTCGCTCTGGCGGTGGCGCGCGCGGTCGAGGCGGTCGGTGGCGAATACTTCGTCGGCGGGAGCCTCGCGAGCTCGCTCCAGGGCGAGCCCCGTGCGACGAACGACATCGACATGGTCGTGCGGTTGCCGCCGGGAACGCTGCGCGCGTTCGCGGAGGCGCTGGGCGGCGACTTCGAGGTCGATCTCGACATGGTCCGCGACGCGATGCTGCGAGGCGGCTCCTGCAACGTGTTCTATTTGCCGCTCCTGACGAAGGTGGACTTGTTCGCGGTCGGCGCCGAGCCCTTCGACGAGAGCGAATTCTCGGCCAACCCCCGCGTCACCCCTCGCGCTTGAAGCGCACGGCGCTCGCGGCGGCGCCGTCTTCGGGCCAGTGGTGCCTCGGGTAGCGGCGCATGAGCGCGCTCCGCAGCTCGGGATATTGGCTGCGCCAGAAGCTCGCCAGATCGCTCGTGACCTGGAGCGGGCGCTTGCTCGGGGCCCAGAGGTGCACGACCGCGTTCACGTTGCCGATGCGCGGCGTCTCGCGCTGTCCGAAGAAGTCTTGCAGATAGCTCTCGAGATAGGGTGGCGCGTCGGGCGGGTACTGGACCTCGAGCTCGCGGCCGGAGGGGAGGCGGAGCCGCTCGGGGGCGAGCTCGGCGAGCGCGCGCCGCTCGTCGGGGGCGAGGCTCGCCAGCACCGTGTGCGCGAGGGGCAGCGCGGCGAGGTCTTCGAGGGACACGCAGCTCTCGCAGGCGGTCAGGAGCGCGCGACGGAGGGCGCGATCGAGCTCGATGCTTCCTGATGCGGCCCCGCCGGGCTCGGCACTGCGACGCGCGTGAGCGGCGCGGCGCTCGAGACGCAACACGGCATCCTGCGCGAAGAGGCCGGATTTCTCGGCGGCGGCGAGGAGAATGCGCGCGGTCTCCGCGGTCGGGGCTGCGGTCGTGCGCTCCTCTGCGAGGATGAGCGCGCGGTAGCGGAGGCGGTCGAGCGACATGACGCGCCCGGTCCTCTCGTCGAGCTCGAGCTCGCTCTCGGCGACCACGTCGGCGCCGAACGCGTCGAGCAGCCAATCGGCCGTGAGCGGAATGGCGAGCGAGATCCGCGTCGGCTGGCCGCGCTCCCCTTCTTGTGCATCGAGCGCGAGGAGGAAGCCGTCGCCGCCGATCGCCGACGGATCCAGGATCGCTGCCGAGCCGCCGCTCGCGAGCGTGACGCCGATGCCGCCGTGCGACGCCTTGCCGGCGCGTTTGCACACGAGCTCGGGGAACCCCGCGAGCAGCGCCAGCGTGAGGTCGCGCTCTGGATCGCCATCGTCCCCATCGGCGCGCGCTCTCATGAGGCGCGTGAGCTGCTCTCGCGCGCGGCGAGTCGCGTGAACGGCGCCTGGATCGAGCCCGAGCTCCTCGAGCACGTGATGCGAAAAACCTCGCCGCTCGGCGTCGCCATAGCGCTCGAACGCGTCCCAGAGGTTCGCGTTCGCGTGGGGCGCGCCCTGGGAGCGCCGTCGCAGACGCCCGCCCTCGGTGAGGATCGCCGCGGCGAGCGTCGCCGCATGCGCTACGCCGCGGGCCTTGGCCTCGAGGAGCGTGCGCGCGATGCGCGGGTGGACGGGGAGCTTCGCGAGCTCACGGCCGAGCGGCGTCAGCCCGGCGCTCGCATCGCGGGCCGCGAACGCGCCGAGCTCGGTGAGCAGGCGCTTCGCCGAGGCGAGGGCCTCGAGGGGCGGCGGCGTGAGCCACGCGAGCAGCAAAGGATCGTCGCCCGCGACGCGCGCGGCGAGCACGACCTCCGTGAGCTCGGTCCGGACGATCTCGGGCGCGGCGAAGCTCGGCTGCCTCAGGTGGTCGGCCTCGGAGAAGAGTCGGATGCAGCGCCCGGGAGCGGTGCGGCCCGCGCGACCCGTGCGCTGCTCGGCCGAGGCCCGACTGATGCGCTCGGTGCGCAGCGCGGCAATGGGCGAGCCCGGCGCTTGCGACACGACCTTCGCGAGGCCCGAGTCGATGACGGCAGTCACGCCCGCGATGGTGAGCGAGCTCTCGGCGACGTTGGTCGCCAGGATGAGCTTCTTGTCGTGCGAGGGCGCGACGGCGGCGTCCTGCTCTTCGGGCGAGAGCGAGCCGTGGAGCGGTCGGAGGACGAGATCGAGGTCGCGTGCGGCCGCGGCACACGCGCGGGCGGCGCGGCGGATCTCGGCGGCGCCCGGCAAGAACACGAGCACGTGGCCGTCGAGCCCGTCCTTCGCGAGCCGACGCACCGCGCTCGCGATCATGAGCTCGAGCGGCTCGCGCGGCGGAGGCGGCGCGTACTCGACGGCCACCGGATGCTGTCGCGTCTCGCTCACGATGCGCGCGGCGGGCCCCGAGTCGTCTCCCAGAAAGGCGGCGACGGCCTCCCCGTCGAGGGTCGCGCTCATGGCGACGAGCGCGAGATCGGGACGGGTCGTGCGCTGCCGTTGCCGGAGCAGCGCGAGCGCGAGATCGGTGTGCAGGTGCCGCTCGTGCAGCTCGTCGAGCACGACGCACGCGACGCCCCGCAGCGTGGGATCGGCGACGAGCCGGCGCGTGAGCACGCCCTCGGTCATGAACAGGATGCGGGTCGCGGCGCTCGCCCTCGACTCGTAGCGGACTTGATAGCCGACGGTGGCGCCAGGGGCCTCGCCGAGCTCGCTCGCGACGCGGGCGGCGGCGAGCCTGGCGGCGAGCCTCCGCGGCTCCAGCACGACGATCGTGCCACGCTCGGCGAGGCCGGCGTCGAGGAGCGCCCGCGGCACGCGCGTCGTCTTGCCC
>SYFR01000148.1 GCA_005800325.1 Myxococcales bacterium
CTTCCAGCGCCGACCCTTCCAGCGCCGACCGTTCCAGCGCCGACCCTTCCAGCGCCGATTCCATGAGCGCCGATCCCGCGAGCGAGGTCGCGGCCATGGAGGCCGCGCCGGTCGCGGAGGAGATCCTTGCGTCGGCGCCTACCGCAGAGGTCCTCGGCGTCACCGCGTCGCGCGACCATGACGGCGAGAGCGGCCCGCGTGAGGCGCTCGCCCCCGCGCCCGACGCTACGCGCAACCGCACGATGCGCGTCGTGGTTGCCGCTGCGCTCGCAGTCGTCGGCGTCGCGGGGATCGTGGCCTTGGACTTCGGATCGAGCTCGGGCACCGCGGCTCGCCCGGACCCTCGCACGCAAGCGAGCGTTGCCGCTAGCCAGCTCTCGCCGCCCGCGGCGCGACCCGAAGAGCAGGCCGCGCCGGGAGCGGAACGTGAAGGCGACGCGGTGACTGCGAGCGCGCCATCATCGGACGCGCCCTCGCCGCCGCCGACCGCGGCGGTTACCGTCGAGCCAGAGTCACCGCTTGCCGTCGCTGCTGCGACCGCCACCGCGACGGCGGCGACCAACAAGCCGCCAGGCGCAGCCGGCACGAAGCGCCCACCGCCTTCGAAACGTAAGCCCAAGCCCTTCATCCCGAGCGGTCTCTGATGCTCCTTTTTCCTCGTTCGTCGCGGGCCGCGAGCCCGGGGATCTTTGCCGTCGCCGCGCTGTTCGCCGGCTGTTTCGCCACGCGCGCCGCTGGCGCGGAGGAGGCCGCCGGGATCCCAACCGCGTCGGCGGTCGAGGTCGGCGCTCCACCGCAAGTCGCCACCGCCGAAGAGACGGCGACCCGCCTCTTCACCGAGGGGACGGAGGCCTTCGTCCAACAGAACTTCGCGCTGGCGCTCGAAAAGTTTCAAGAGTCCTTCCGGCTCGCGCCTAGCCCGAACTCCCAATACATGCTAGGGCGTACGCTCGTGCAGCTCAGCCGCCGAGATGAGGCGGCCACGGCGCTCTATGCCGCGGCGGACTCGGCGCGCCTCAAGGCCGTCTCGGAGCCACGCTACAAGCAGACGGCCGACGCGGCGTCGGGCGAGCTCGCGCGACTTCGTACTCAGTTAGCGCTCGTGCGCGTGCGGGCGCTGGCCTCGGCCTCGGGCGACGGGGCGGCGCTGCGCGTCGGCGGCGTGGAACATCCGATCGACCCCTCCGGCGAGGCCGTGATCTTTCGTGAGCCCGGGGAGGTCGTGGTCGAGCTCGTCCTTGGCGGCAGCATCAAGGCTTCGAAGACGATTCGGGTGGATGCGGGGATGGAGGGGCTCGTCGAGCTCGCTGTGGCTGACGTCGCCGGCGCGAAGTCGAGCCTCGACTGGAAGCTGGGCGGCGCGATCGGCGCTGGCGGCTTCGGTGTCGTCGGCCTCGCCATGTTTGCGGGGTTCGGCGCGAGCTCCACGTCGATTCACTCGGAGCTCGAGGAGGGATGCGCGCCGTTCTGCGGGGCGGCCGCCCGCGAGAAGGCCGACCGCGGCGAGCTGCACGGCACGATCGCCAACGCGATGCTCGGCGTCGGCGTCGTCGGACTGGCCGTCGGGGGAACCCTCTATTACCTGCACGCGACGGACGATGACGCGAAGGCGCCCGCGAGCGTCGCGGTCGCCCTGGGCCCCACATGGCTCGGCGTCGAGGGGCGCTTCTAGACTCTGATGAACCGAAGCCCGAGTCGCGTGCGATCCTCTTTCATCGCTTAGGTGGCACCCATGGCTCATCGAACTTCATGGCACCGATCGCGAGCGGCGTGGCTCGTGTGCGCGCTCGCCGCGGTCGGCGCGTGCGACACCGATTTCAGTGAGCTCTTCGAGGGCGCGGCGGCGGGCGGCGCGGGCGGCGCGACCTCGTCGTCGAGCACGGCGACGAGCTCGTCGGCTACCAACAGTCAGAGCTCGTCGACCACCTCCTCGACCTCGACCACGACGACGACCGGAGGCGGCGGCGGTTCGGGCGGCATGGGTCCGTGCATGATGGGCGAGGTCACGCCTTCCCCTGCGGGCGATCCCGCGGCCTGTGAAACTTGTCCGGCGTGCCAGCCGTCCCCTGGCAACGCCTGCAAGGCCGCGTGCAGCGTGTGCGACTGCGCCTGCGACGCGATGAACTGCAGCGGCTCGACCTGCGACATCTACTGCGCGGAAAAAACGACGTGCAGCGCTTCCTGCGACGTCACGAACACGGGCGAGCTCGAGTGCGACAAGTGCACGAAGGCGACCTTCGCGTGCACGGGCAAGAGCTGCGCGGTCGACTGCACCGCTGGCGACTGCGACGTCACGTGCGCATCGCAGAATCTGTGCGACATCGACTGCGCCGACTGCAAGGGCAAGTTCGACTGCGCTCAGAGCGGCAGCTGCGATGTGGCTTGTACTGGCGCGAGCACCTGCAAGCTCGAGTGCGGGGCGCTAGCGTCGTGCGCGCTGAGCTGCGCCGCCGACGCGAGCTGCATGCTGCGCTGCGACACCGCGGCCGAGTGCGCGGCGAAGCTCGACTGCACCGGCACCGAGACCGACTGCGGCGGCGGCGTCGTCGCGTGCAACGCGCCGTGCCCATCCGGAGCCGGCGGCGCTGCAGCGTCGAGCGGCAGCGGCATGTGACGCGTCAGCGACGAAGGCGCTCGCGCCGCGCGCGCACGCGCCAGTGTAAATCGGGCGCACGTCCGAGCTCGAGCACGAGCTCCTGCGACAGCGGACCGTCGAGCGCATGCCGCGCTTCTTCGAGCGCGCGCACCGGTCGCCCGTCCACGGCATAGAGTCGATCGCCCGCGAGGATCCCGGCTCGCATCGCCTCGCCTCCGTACGGTACGTGCGCCAGCGTGACGCCTCCGCCTTCCTCGGCGAGCGACACCGCGAGCGTCGCCTCCCCCGAGTACACAGCGGCCTCGGGATCGCGCGCGAGGACGATGCGCACGTCGCGTACGGTTCCATCCGACCGCAGCGTGAGTCCGCCGAGCGACGCGCGCCCATGCTCCCATTTGAACGCCTCGATCGACGCCTCGCCCGGCTCGACATCGCGGAGGACGAACCTGCCGCGCGGATCGGTCTGTGCGACTCCGGGCGGGAGCTTACCGAGCGGGAGGAACGTCGGGACGCGGCCGATGGCGACGCGCGCACCGACGACCGGCTCGCCGAGCTCATCGAGCACCTCGCCCTCCACGGTGGCGCCGCGCGACAGCTCGATGGTGCCGAAATCGGCGCGGTCGCGGCGAGGCTCGATCGCCACCGCGCGCTCGACGAATGCGTGTCCGTCGGCCGCGACCATGAGCTGCGCGTTGCCTCGCGCGAGATCGGGGAACGAGAACGCCCCGCGCTCGTCGCTCCGCGTGCGACGCTCGCCGGTGGCGGTGAGTAGCGTAACCGCGGCGCCGGCCAGCGCACGGCCGCCCGCGCGAACCTCCCCCTCGCCCACGACCGCGGCGTCGAGCGCGATCGTGACCTCGGCCGGCGCGTGCTCGAGCTCGATGGCGGCGGGGGCGTGACCCGAGCGTCTCGCCGTGATGCGAAGCGCGAGGCCACGCCCTCCTTCGAGCCGCGTCTCGCCCGCGTCGTCGCTGAAGAGCGTCCGCGTGAGCGCGCTCGCCGGGTCGAGCGACGTGACGTGAAGCTCTCCGCGATCGAGGGAAAATCCGCGATCGTCGACGACTCGCAGCGCCACCGCCTGCCGCTCCTCGGGCAAGACGAGCTCGAGCTCGTGTCGCGTGTCCGGCTCGATCGAGAGCTCCACGCGAATCACCACGTGCTCGGGCGCGGCAGCGCGGGCGACCGTGATCAGCACCTCGCGTGGCGCCGCGGCGAAGCCGAACCGACCGTCGTCGGCGGCGTAGGTCACGCGCTCGAAGCCGCCCGTTTGCGGCACGAGCTCGATGCGCGCCCCGACCGCCGCGAACCCGTTGGCCTCGACCACGCGTCCCTCGAGCGTGCCGCCTCGTCCGAGCACGAGCTCGATCCTCGCGCGCCTTCCTGGGGCGAGCTCCACCGGGCGGCTCGTCCCTTCGACGAAGCCGGGGTGTCGCGCCACGAGCTCGACCCTGCCTGGCGTCACCGGCGTGAGCAAGAACGTCCCGTCCGGCCGTGTCGTCCACGCGCCCCCGAGCTCCGCGCCCCCGAGCTCGGCGTGCCCGAGGTCCGCCATGCCCGCCAAGGGAATGTTGGGGACATGGTGCGTGACGCCGAGCTCTCCCGTCGCGACGAGGGCGCCGGGGCCGGCGAGGCTTGCGGCGAAGTGCTCTCGCCGAAAGGACGAAAGGCGCGTCGATTCGTGAAGTGGCATGCCGTCCCTGTCGACTCCTATGACCTCAAGCGTCACACCTTCGATGCCGAATCCGCGTTCGTCGACGACACGCCCCGAGAGCTCACCGCCGCGCACGAGGGATACTCGCACTTCGCTCGCCCCTTCTTCGACCGGGACGGCGCTCTTCGGCACGAAGCCGTTGGCCGACGCGCTGACCGAGGCGTCGTCCGTGAGCGGGCCGAGGCTCACCTCGCCGCGGTCGCTCGTTCGTCCGAAGCGGGGAAACGAGGACAGCCCGCCTTCGGATAGAACGACGTCCGCGCTCTCGAGCGGGATCGGGGGATCGCCCTCGCCGTCGGTGACGAACACCCGCACGAAGCGCCCCTTGACGAGCTGGAGCTCGAGCTCCTCGTGCTCGCCCTGCTCGAGCAAGACACCCGCCCCCGGTTCGCTGACGAGCTCGCCCGCCTCGGCCCGCGCCTCGTAGAATCCGCGCGGAAGCTCGGCGATCGAGACGGTGCCGCTCGCGTCGGTCGTCGCCGTGCGCGCCGGCCAGAGCGCCGAGCCCGCCACGGTCACCACGGCGTCGCTCTTCGGCACGCCGGCCTCGTCACGCACGCGCACGACGAGCGCACTCGCCCGCTCGAGCTTCACGAACAGGGGCGAGTCCTTCGGCTCGACATGCTCGAGCAGCTTGCGGCCAAAGCCCTTTGCTGTGACCTCGAGCGCCCACGGTGCCGGGGGCCCATCCTCGAACACCGCGAGCCCGGTCACGTCGCTATGCGCGAGGACATCGAGCGGATCGCCGCCGCTCGCGACGACGCGCGCGTTCTCGATCGGGCGCTGCGAGCCGTCGACGACGACCACCTCGAGCGGAGCAGCGGCCTCGAGCGCGAGCTCGATCGTACGCTCTCCTGGCACGAGCTCGACCTTGCGGCTGTGACGCGCCGAGCCCTTGCATTCGGCGAGCACCCAATGGCTGCCCGCCGCGAGCTCGTCGAAGCGAACCTCTCCGTCCGTGCTCGCCACACCGGAGGCCGACTCGGTCGCGAGCGCCTCGTTCCCTTCGCCGTCGACGCGCAACACACGCACGGTGGCGCCGTCCGCTGGGGCTCCTGCGCGCACCAGCCGCACGATGAGCGAGGCCACGCCCCCGGCCTCGGCCGCCGCTGCCGGTCTTGCCGGCTCCGTCGCGAGGCGAGCGTCGCGGAGGCTTGCGAAGAACAGCAGGCAGGTGGCGGTCGCGAGCCACACCGCGACGCGCTCGAGTCGCTTCACGCTACGCTTGCGATCGCCGCGCGGATCTCATCGTCGCTGAGGATGTGCTGCTCGCTCTTCGCCTTCTTCAGGATGGCGTCGACCATCTCCTTCGTCGGCTCGATGCCTTGGCGGCGCAGCCAGTAGTTCACGTTCGAGGCGCCGGACATGTAGCCGACGCAGATCTCTTGCTCGCGCCCGAACATGCCCGCAGGCACGCCGGAGTAAACGCGATCGGCGAGCCACTCGTCGCCCTTGTTCTTCGCCTTAATGATCGCCGCGGCGTGGACGCCCGTCGCCGTGCGAAACGCGTCGCGCCCGACGAGCGGATAGTTGATCGGGATGTTCCAGCCGACGGCCGCCGCTGCCTTCTGCGTGTACTCGAGCAGGCGGCTCAGATCCTGCTCGTCGAGCAAGCCGAGGAGCTTCAGGTTCAACAAGATGAGCTCCATCTGCGCGTTGCCCACGCGCTCGCCGATGCCGAGGGCCGTGCCGTGCACGCGGTGCGCGCCGAACTCGAGCGCCCAGAGCGCATTCTCGAGCGCCAGCCCGCGATCGTTGTGGCCGTGCCAGTCGATCTTCGCGTTGCTGCCCGCGCCCGAGATGACGCTCTGCGTGAAGCGGATGAGGTTGTGCACCCCGTCCGGCGTCGCGTGGCCCACGGTGTCGCAGAGGCAGAGGCGCGCGGCCCCGTGCTCGATCGCCATGCGAAACAGCGTCGCGAGCACCTCCGGACGCGAGCGGGTCGTGTCCTCGGTGACGTAGGCGACCTCGAGGCCGGCCTTCACGCCGACGTCGATGGCCTCGGCGCTGCGCTTCAAGATCGTGTCGAGATCCCAGTCTTCCGCATATTGGCGGATCGGGCTCGAGCCGATGAAGGTGTAGACCTCGACGGGGATCCCGGCTCGCTGCGAGATCTCCACCATCGGCGTGATGTCGGCGGGCACGGTGCGACCCGCGAACGCCACGCGCAGCGGCAGTCGGTGGTCGACGATCTCGCGGCACATGCGCAGGCAGTCGTCGAAGGCGCGCTCGGAGCTGCCGGGCAAGCCGATGTCGGCGACGTGGATGCCGATCGCCGCCATCACGTGCAAGAGCTCCAGCTTTCGATCGAGGCTCGGATCATCGACGCTCGGGTTCTGCAGCCCGTCGCGCAGTGTCTCGTCGAAGAACTCGACGCCCTTCGGGATGATGCGGCCTTTTCGCCCGAACTCGTTCCAGTCGAAGATGAGCTCGTCGTGGGGCAAGCCCTCTCGGTTCGCGTCGGCCATGCGGGCGAGTATAGTCGCTGCGCGCGAGGCGCAAGCGGGCTCCGGATGAAGCAGTACCTCGATCTCGTCCGTCACGTCCTCGATACCGGGACCGTGCGCACCGACCGCACGGGAGTCGGCACCCTCGGCGTCTTCGGGGCGCAGACCCGCTACGATCTGCGGGAGGGATTTCCGCTGCTCACGACGAAGAAGGTGCTCTTCGACGCGGTGGTTCGCGAGCTGCTCTGGTTCATGCGCGGCTCGACCAACATTCACGACGACCTCGCGCAGCACACGCCGATCTGGAACGCGTGGGCCGACGAGAACGGCGAGCTCGGC
>SYFR01000149.1 GCA_005800325.1 Myxococcales bacterium
GGCTCGCTGGTGCAGAACGGGTAATTTTGCGCCTCGGCCTTGGCGGCGGTCAACGCGTTGAAGAGCGTGCTCTTGCCGACGTTCGGCAGGCCGACGATTCCGACTTCAAGGGTCATGGCGTGCCGGGAACTAGCATGAATTGCTGCACAGGTCGCCCGGCGTTCGGCATGATGGAGCCAGATGGGCACGGGACCGAAAGCGGACGAGGCGGTCAGGAGCAGCATCGGCCGCCGCGGCGATCGGAGCGAGCCTCCGCCGCCTGCCGCCGTGCCTGCGCTCGGCATGCGCGTCGTGCTGGCGGCGCGGGGCGGGGAGCTGGTCGTCTGGCTCCTCGGCCTCATCGCGACCGTCGCGGTGCTGTTCGCCATGCGCACGACGGAGCGTGAGCGCGTGCGGCTCGCGTTCGAGCGCGAGAGCCTGCGATCGTTCGACGTCGTCAAGCAGGTGCTCGTCTCGGCGACGGACATCGTGAGCGGCTACGCGGCGCACGTCGCGCTCGTGCCCGCGGACCGCTGCGGCTCACAACGCTACGCCCGCGCCGCGCTCGCCCGGCACCCGAGCTTGCAGGGGCTGTCGTGGAACGCGCTCGTGCCCGGTGCGGGCCGCGCGGCCTTCGAGGCGACCGAGCGACAGACGCGCCCGGGATTTGGCGTCACGGAGAAAGACGCGAGCGGCGCGTTCGTGCCGGCGCTAGCGCGCGCGCGGTACGTCGTCGTCACCTGCATGGAGCCAGCTGAGGGCAACGAGAAGGCGATCGGCTTCGACCTCGCGAGCGAGGCGGCGCGCGCCGAGGCCATCGACAAGACCTTCGCCTCGCGTGCACCGGCGGCGACGTCGCGGATCCGGCTCGTCCAGGACACGACGGGCGGAGCGGGCGTGCTGCTCTTGAGCGCGGTCGTGGACGCAGAGAGCGGCGCGAACGTGGGGACCGTCTCGACGGTGCTGCGCATCGACAAGGTGTTCGCGCAGACGCTGGCCGCGGCACCGAGTGGCGTCGCCGTCGGGCTCTTCGACGAGGCGAGAGGGCGTGAGGTGCTCTACGCGCTCGGCGACGGCGTCACCGAGGCGAGCGGACTCGCGATCGAGCTGCCGATCAACGTCGCGGACCGGCCCTGGTCGCTGCGCGCGGTGATGTCGCCTCTCGAGGTGCGCCGTCGCATGTCGCTCTTGCCGTGGGCATGCCTGCCGCTCGGTGTCGCGATGACGTGGCTCGCCACCAGGCTCATTCGCTCCGAGCGCGCCGCGAAGCTCCTCTTGCAGAACGTGCTGCCGCGCGAGATCGCCCTGCGGCTCACGCGCGAGGGGCGGCGCGTCGCCGAGCAGCACGAGGCCGTGAGCGTGCTCTTCGCGGACATCGTGGCGTTCACGCCGGTCGCGAGCAGGCTCACGCCGAACGAGGTGCTCGCCCTGCTCGACGAGCTGTTCTCGCGCTTCGACCGAATCACCGATGAGCGCGGCGTGGAGAAGATCAAGACGATCGGCGACTGCTACATGGCCGTCGGCGGGCTCGACGAGCGGCCCGACCCCACGTTCCGCCTCGTGTGCGCTGCACAGGAAATGATCGGCGTGGCGCGGAGGCGCGGGCTCGCGCTGCGGATCGGGATCCACGCGGGTCCGGCCGTGGCGGGCGTCATCGGCGAACGGCGACTAGCCTACGATCTCTGGGGCGACACCGTGAACGTCGCGAGCCGCATGGAGACGTACGGCGTGTCGGGTCGCATCGCGCTGAGCGAGGAGGCGTATCTTCTGCTCGGCGGACGCGTCTCGTGCGAGCCGCGCGCGCCGGTCGCGATGAAGGGGCTCGGCGAGCGCACATCATGGCTCGTGTGCGAGCCCGAGAGCGAACCGACCTCGAGCTCGTGAGCGTCCGCTGCGCGCGGCTCGTCCGGTCCAGTCAAGGGCCGAAGAGCTCGAGCGCGTGAGCGTCAGCTGGGCGTGGCTCGGCCGGCCCCCTCAAGCGCCGAAGAGCTCGACCGCCGCGCCCTGCACCGCGCTCGGGGCATCGAGGCCGTAGTAGACGACGACGCGCGCGACGTCTGCGGCGCTCATTTGCGGGGGAAATGGCGTCGCGGCGAGCATGTCGGTGTCCACCGAGCCGGGCAGCACGGCGACCGACACGAGCTTCGTTCCGCGCAGCTCCTCGGCGAGCGATTTCGCGAAGCCGACGAGCGCCCACTTCGACGCGGCGTAGGCGCTCGCGCGCTCGCAGCCGATCGTGCTCGAGATGCTCGCGACGTGAACGAAGCGTCCCGCGTTGCGCGCCAACATCGACGGCAGGAGCGCGCGGCACACGAGGAACGGCGCGCGCAGGTTCACGGCCATCGTGCGATCCCACGCCTCAAGGGTGAGCTCGTGGACGCGGGGCCCGTAGACGAGCTCGGCGGCGTTGTTGACGACGAGGTCGGGCGCTCCTTGTTCGCGCAAGACGGCTTCCATCGCTCGCGCGATCGACTCCGGCTCGGCGACGTCGCACGCGAAGGAGCGGGCGCGGGTCCCGAGCGCCTGGCACTCGGCCTCGATCGAAGCGAGGCGCTCGCTCGGGCGGCCCACGAGCGCGAGGTCGACGCCACGGCGCGCGAGCTCGAGCGCGACGGCACGGCCGATCCCGCGGCTCGGCCCGGTGACGACGGCGAGCGCGGTCACGGCGCGACCTCGCTGGGAAGTCCTTGCGGCGCGACGGCGCACGAGAGCGCGAGCGCGGTCACGGCGCGGCCTCGCTGGGAGTTCCTTGCGGCGCGACGGCGCACAACAGCGCGAGCGCGGCGTCGCGGTCAGGCCCCGGTGTCGCGAAGCTCCCGGCGAACGCGAGCGTGTCGACGGTGGCGCGCGGGTGGCACGCTCCGCGCGTCGAGAGGCAGGTGTGCGTGAGCCGCAGGCGGCAGAGGGCGCCCGCCGCCTCGAGCGCTTCCACGATCGTGCGCGCGATGTCGGCTCCCGCGTCCTCTTGCAACACGAGGCGCCGCGTCGCGAGGAAGACCGCGCGGGCGATGCCGCCGAAGCCGACGACGGTCCCCCTCGGCCGGTAGACGACGTCGGCGCTGCCGTGCGCCGGGAGCAGGTGGTGCGGGCACATCATGGCGACGTCGAGCCCGCGGAGCGCCACGAGCTCGGTCGTCGCCGCCGTCGGGATCGCGCCCGCTGCGAGCGCGCGCACCGGATCGTCGGCGTACCCGGCGAGCAGCTCATCGCACCACGCGTCGGCGACGAGTGAGGGCGTGCTCGCGAGCGGTCCCTCGGGGGCGCGGCCGAGGGCGCGGAGAAATTCCTCGATGGCACGGGCGGCTCTGGCGCGATCCACGCGCGTACGGTCGCAAAGGCGAAGCCGCGGGTAAAGCTCGATGGTGCTCGTGGGCTCGAGGGCGCGACGGCTCGAGGGTGTGCGATGGCTCGACGGCGCGTGGGCCCGTCGGCGCGCGAACGCGGGTTGTTGGCCGCGCGCGAACGGCGCCAACCTCAGCCGGCGCGAAGGGCGTGCTCCCGCTCGAGCAAGTAGTCGAAGATCCGCTCCAGCTCGAGCGCGCCGGCCGCGTTTTCGGGCAAGAGCTCGCAGCCGTAGCGGATAAGTCCGGTGTCGGTCGCCTGCCGGTTGTGAATGACCGCGTGCACCGACCAGGTGCGCGGCTTGCCGACGAGCTGAAGGCCCGGTTGGCGCAGCCCGATCAACACGCGCTCGGTGCTCGCGAACAAGCGCTCGGTGTCCGCGTCGACCACGAGCGAGCATCCGCCACGTGAGACGCCGTCGATTTCGGCGGTCGCGCGCACGCCCTCGCCGAGCGAGCTGAGTGTGGAGTCGAGTGGCGAGGTGAGGCGCACGCGCTCGCAGCGCCTGCGGTTGAAGAGCGAATAGAGGCCGCGCGGCAGCTTCTGGGCGAGCTCCTCACGCGACACGAAGCGCAGCCGATACCGGCGCTCGGTCTCCGTGTCGCGACGCGCGCGCACTCTCGCCGCAAGCGCGACCGGCCGCTCGACGCCCTCGACCCAGAGCGAGAGCTCGACCTTCTCGCCGATGCCGATGGCCGCGATGGTTGGGAGCCTGAGCCCAACGCCGTCCACGTACACGTCCGTGACGTGCCCCGTGACGCTGCCGACGGCGCAGCGCACGCGCGCGAGGATCGGCAGCGAGCCGCCATCGAACGTTTGGTAGAGAAGCTCTTCCATCGATCGTCTCCGTTGTGACTCGGATGCGTTCGTTCGCAAGAGCCGTTCCCGCGCGCTACGCCACGATCACGCGCGGGCACGGAGCGCCCGATGCGCGGAAAGTGACGTAAATCACGGCACATTCGCGCACGGAGGCGCGCCGCGTAACGCGACGGGCCCACCGTGGCGCCACGGTGCGGCGGTGCAATTTGCCGCGCGTCGTCGTACCGGGTCGGCAGGTTGCGCTACGGCCGCGCGGGGTGGCCGCCCGGGTCCCCGTCCTCGTCGTCGGCGGCGCGCCCACGACGGCGAGCTGCGTCGGCGGTCGCGCGCGGCAGCACGATGAAGCGGGGATCGTCGGGCGGAGGCGCGTAGTTCTCGCCGCCCGTGCCCGCGCCAGCGCCAGTGCCAGTGCCAGCGCCAGTGCCAGCGCCAGCGCCAGTGCCAGTGCCA
>SYFR01000016.1 GCA_005800325.1 Myxococcales bacterium
GATCGCCGCCAACAAGGCCGCGATCGTGGCGCGGCTCCTCGTCAAGGCGGGCGTGCGCGTGCTGCCCGTGATGACCGACGCCGCTCTGAAGATGCTGGGCGAGGCGACGCTCGCGGGGATCACGGGCGAGCGCGTGCGGTGCGACATGTTCGAGGCCGGCGTCGCGGGGGAGCTGCACGTCGAGCTCGCCGAGCAGGCGGACGCCATCGTCGTCGTGCCCGCGACCGCCGAGCTCTTGGCGTCTCTCGCCGAGGGGCGGGCGAGCGACCTGCTGCGCGCGACGGTGCTCTCGAGCAAGGGGCCGGTGCTCGTGGCGCCGGCCATGCACCCGCGCATGTGGCAGCACCCCGCCACGCGCCGCAACGTCGCGCGCATCGTTGAAGATGGCGTCGAGCTCGTCGGTCCCGTCCACGGCGAGGTCGCCTCCGGCGACGTGGGCGACGGGCGCATGGCCGAGCCCGAGGCGATCGCCAAGGCGGTGCTCGCACGCCTCGCGCCGCGCGATCTCGAGGGGCTCCGGCTCGTCGTCTCCGCCGGCCCCACGGTAGAGGATCTCGATCCGGCGCGTTTTCTCTCGAACCGCTCGAGCGGCAAGATGGGCTACGCGATCGCCGAGCGAGCCAGCGCGCGCGGCGCAGCCTGCATACTCGTGTCCGGACCCGTGCACCTCGAGCCCCCGCGCGGCGTCGCTTGCGTGCGCGTTCGCAGCGCGCTCGAGATGCGGCAGGCGTTGTGGGATGCGCTCGGAAGCGATCTCGGGCAAGCGGACGCGCTCGTGATGGCGGCGGCGGTCGCGGACTATCGCCCGCACGCGCCCTCGGCCGGCAAGCTCAAGCGCCGGGGCCCCTTGCGCCTCGAGCTCGTGCCGAACCCCGACCTGCTCGCGGAGATCGGGGCCGCTCGTCGCGGGCGTTCGCCCATGCTGGTCGGCTTCGCGCTCGAGACCGTGTCGGACGACGCGCTCGTCCGCGCGGCCCGCGAAAAGCTCGAGAAAAAGCGGGTGGATCTCGTGGTCGCGAACCACGCTGCGGAGGCCTTCGACGGTGATGAAAACCGCATCACGCTCGTGACGGCATTCAAGGTCGAGCCGCTCGAGCGCGCGTCGAAGCGCACGCTCGCCGACCTGCTCCTCGATCGCATCGCGCTCGCGGTGCGTGATGGTCGACAGACCGCGCGAGGGAAGGCGAGCGCGAGCGAGCGGCGGGGTAGCTCTCGAGGGGCGCACGGCGCCCGCAAGGCGAAGCGATGAGTGATTCGGAAGAGGAGACGGACGAGGCCCCCGCGACCGATGGCGCACCCGATCCGGCGCTGCGTCCGCGGGCTTGGCTCGAGTGTCTCGCGGTGACGTTGGTCGCCGGCGTCGCGCTGACCGTCGCGTTCTCCGATGGGCTCGCCGAGAGCGCGCTCATGATCCCGATCGTGGGTGGCGCCTACGCGGTGCTCGCCGTCGCGACGCTCATTTACCTCCACAAGCGCGGCCGATTGCAGGGCGAGCTCGCTCCGCGCCGGCTCGACGTCACGCTCGGTGCGCTGGTCGCCCTGGTCCTCGTTCTCGGCGCGATGGTCGCCGAGCTCGGGCTTCAGCAGCGCGCGATCGGCGGTTGGATGTTCCAGCTGTTCTTGCAGCTCGGCGACCCGCGCGGCGCGACGAGCGCGTGGCTCGGCCCCGCCGTCTTCGCGACAGCTTTGCTCGAGGAGCTCGTCTGGCGCGGGTTCGTCATGCGGCGGCTCGCCGAGGCCGAGGGAGCGGGTCGCGCCCTGTGGTTCTCGACGCTGCTCTACGCCATGGCCCACGCCGGCACGGTCTACACGCTGCGCGATCCGAACGTCGGGCCGAACCCGATCCTCGTCGTCGCGGCGGCAGGCTGCGGGCTCGTCTGGGGCCTCGTCGCCGTGCGCTTCGAGCGCCTCGTGCCGAGCCTCGCGGCGCACGCGATCTTTTCTTGGGCGGTCGTGCTGTTCCCGGTCTGGCGGCTCTGACCCAAGGGCGTGCGTCGGTGGCTCAGCCGCCGAAGAGCAGCGCGAGGCTCGTGACCGTGGCGGCGACGAGCGCGCACAGCGAGGCGACCTCCGTCGGCGTGAGCGCGTAGCTTCGCGCGAGTCGGGCGGAGGCATGAGCGCGGTGCATCGAAGCCGTGAGCGGTTGCGGCAAGGTGTCCGAGGTCGCACGCCCTCGCGCCGCCGCATGCGAGGCGCTGCGCGCGACTCGCCGCCGCGCTGCGCAGAGCACGCGCCACGTTCGTGTGGCGAGCACGTCGCCCGACGCGGGTGAGAACGGGGCGAGCGCCGTCGCCAGCTCAGCGACGCTCTCGTAGCGCGCGCGTCGGTCCTTCTCGAGACAACGTTGCACGACCGCGGCGAGCCGCTTCGGAAGATCCGGGCGCAGCGTGGCGAGCGGCGGCGCGGGCGACGACAGCAGCATCGCGAGCACGCCGTCGACGCTGTCGGCCTCGAAAGGCGTACGCCCAGACAACATCTCGTAGAGCAGGGCGCCGAGCGACCAGATGTCGTTTCGCGCATCGCACGCGGCCGAGTCGGTGGCCTGCTCGGGAGGCATGTAGAGCGGCGTGCCGACGGGCGTCGAATTGGGCGGGCCTGCTGGCGACGACGCGGTCGCGATCCCAAAATCGAGCAATTTGATCGACCGCGTCCCGTCCGGAAGACGCGCGAGAAACAGATTGCCGGGCTTCAGATCGCGGTGCACGAGCCCGACGCCGTGCGCTTCCGCGAGCGCCGCGCAGGCCTCGAGCGCGATCCCCACCGCTTCGGCGGTTCCGAGGCGACCGCGGCGGCAGAGCACGCTCTCGAGATCTTCCCCGTCCAGGAGCTCCATCACGACGAAGGGCGTGCCGTTGGGCAGGAGCTCGATGTCCAGCACGTGCGCGATGTTCGGGCCGTGGAGCTTGGCGACCGCCCGCGCCTCGGCGAGAAACGCGGCCTTCACTCCGTCGTCGTTGCCGAGGTGCGGGTGCGGGATCTTCAGCGCCACTTGCCGCTCGAGCCGCAGGTCGGTCGCGGCGTACACGCTGCCCATCGCGCCGCTGCCGATGCGCGAGTCGACGCGGTAGCAGCCGTGGACGACTGCGCCGACCATCGTGTCGCGTGCGTGGCGATTCTCGACGGCGTGCAACGTGAGGCGGCGAGCTGCAATCACTGCGCCACGTGCGGTCGCGAGCGCCGTCACGTGCTCGGCTCGGCTCACGGCGACTGCGATGACGTCGTCTGCGAACGCGGCGCGCTCGCGGCGCTCATGACGTGTGCGAGGCCAACTAGGACGCCGAGGACGGCGACCGTGGCAAAGATGACCCAGTGAAAGCGGAGCGTGCGTCCGCCGCCGATTCGCCGGATCCCCGACAGCTCGGGCACGGCCGACGGCGCGGTCGCCGCCGAAGCGTCCTCGAGCCCGAAAACGCCCGGCGATTTCTGAGGAGTCGGCTTCTCGCCGGGGGGCCTCGGTGGTGGAAGGTGCTTCACGGGTTCGCGTCTCGCTCGCGGGGGGCTCTTGGACTCGTGCCTCGTGCACCCGGGTGAAGCACGCATCGTTCCCGCGGCGACGCGTCGTGGCGCTGGGCACGCGCATTGCCGCTCTGCCGAGAAACGCGCATCGCCGAGCTTCGACGAGCCGCCTCATCCGGCTCGGCGTGGGGCGGCTTGCGGCAGGAGGTCAAATTGCAGAAGCCCATCGAGGTTTGCCTTCGTCATCTCGCGGACGAGCATCGCGAGCTCATCAATGCGACGGTCGCGTCGCGCGCCAAGAAGCTCGAACGCTTCGTCTCGGTGCTCGGATGCCACGTGACCGTCGACCGCCCGCAGCGCGCGCAGCGAAGCCGAAACCGCTACCGCGTCGTCATTCGCCTCACCGCCGCGCCGAACCGCGAGCTCGTCGTGCGATTCCAGCCCGCGGACTTGCACGGCTCCGTGGTCGAGATCGTCGACGGCGCGTTCGACGCGATGGAGCGCCGCCTCAAGGAGTTTGCGGCGAAGCGCGGCGGCTTCATCAAGGCGCACTCGCGCGGCTACGAGCCCCCGGTCGACCGCATGGTGCGCGACGTGCTCGAGGACGTCCGCGCGCCCGGCTAGTGCGGCGAATCATCGATTCGCCAGGTGCGCGCATGAGAAGGGAGCGTTGTCCGCTTGGCAGAAGCTGCGCGCCCGCATAGTATCGCGCCAACGCTCGGGCCCTCTTGCCGGCACGCAGCATTCTCCCCATGACGGCATCCGACTCGCGTCGTGCGAAACCGACCACGTCGCCCATCCTCGGCGACATGGCGCCGTCGGAGCGCGCGCCCGAGACGCCACGCTCCGGGGCGCCGAGCTCGACCCTGCCACCGGGGCATCACCCTGAGCCACCGCCTTCGGTGCCGCCGCCGCATCACTCGGTGCCTCCGCCGCACCTTCACGGCGCGTCGAGGTCGACCCTGCCGCCACAGGATCATTCGGGGCCACCATCGCGAGCTGCCGGCGCGTCGAGCTTCTTGCCGCCGGGATCGCGGGCGCGCGGCGTGGGCGACACGTCGCCTCCCACGTCGCCTCCCACGTCGACTCAGCGCACGTCGCACAGCCAACCTGCGATGCGAGGCCCTGCGCGCGTGCTCCTGGTCGACGACTCGCCGACGCTCTTGTCGGTGATCGGCAGCGCCCTCAAGGCTCGCGACGCCGACGTGACCGGTGTGCGCGACGGTCACGAGGCCCTCGGCTTGCTCATGCACGACTGCTTCGATGTCGTCGTGTCGGACATCCACATGCCGAACATGGATGGGCTCCGACTGCTCGAGTCCGTGCGCGCGTACGATCCCGATCTTCCGGTCGTGCTCATGACCTCGTCGCCGGAGCTCCCGTCGGCGATCCGCGCCATCGAGCTCGGCGCGTTTCGCTACCTGTCGAAGCCGTTCAAGCTCGACGAGCTCGGCGACGTCGTGCAGCAGGCGGCAAAGCTGCGGAGGCTCGCGCGTTTCCGCCGCGAGGCCACCGAGCTCGCGGCCGAGTCGAGCGGCGAGGCCGAGCGCGGGAGGCTGCGGTCGAAGCTCGACGACGCGCTCGCATGTCTCGAGATGGCCTACCAGCCGATCGTGGATGCGCGGGCCAACAGCATGTTCGGCTACGAGGCGCTCATGCGAACGAACCTCTCGCCCGGCGAGGTGCTCTCCATCGCCGAGCGGCTCGACGCGGTACACGAGCTTGGTCGCGTCGTGCGCGCGGCCGTGGCCCGCGACCTCGAGACGCTCCCGAGCGGGGTCCTGGCGTTCGTGAACTTGCACACGCTCGAGCTCGAGGACGACGAGCTCTTCGAGCCGAGCTCACCGCTGGCCCGCTTCGCCGAGCGGGTCGTCCTCGAGGTGACGGAGCGCGCGCAGATCGCCGACGTCGACGGGCTCGCCGGACGCATCGCCGCTCTTCGCGCGCTCGGATATCGCGTCGCCATCGACGATTTCGGCGCCGGCTACTCGAGCCTCAACAGCTTCGCGCAGCTTCAGCCCAACTTCGCCAAGCTCGACATGGCGCTCGTGAAGCCCGCTCCGACGGACGCGATGCGGCGCCGGCTCATCCGCTCGATGACCGAGCTCTGCGCCGAGATGAGCATCCTCGTCGTCGCCGAGGGCGTCGAGACGGAGGCGCACCGCGACACGCTCCTCTCCCTCGGCTGCACCCTGATGCAGGGCTTCCTCTTCGCGCGGCCCGCGCGGCCGTACTGCGACGCCAATTTCTAGTCCGGTTCTCGGCCCGAACAGGGCCCATCTGCGTCGTTGCCGTCGTCGCTCCGGTACTCACGCACATCAGTCTCACGATCCTGCACATCTTGACGTGGGCCGGATGGAACTCATGTTGGCGCCACCATGAGAGATTTGACGAGCGGTGGGGTTTCGCTGGAGTCGGAGTTTGCGGGAGCTGAGTTAGGGGATACGCGGAGGTCGCGACGCCTGGTGGAAGTGGCGAACGCGCTCGCTCGGAATCCCACGTTGAGTTTTCCCAAGGCGTTGAGCAGTGACGCTGCGCTCGAGGGCACGTATCGGTTGCTCGGCAACGCGGACGTGAGCAGCGAGGGCA
>SYFR01000150.1 GCA_005800325.1 Myxococcales bacterium
GTCGGCCGCGTCACCATCGGCCAGGACGTCGACTCTTCGGCGATCGTCTGCACGTCCGGAAACTCCTCGTAGACTGCCTCGTTGAGCTGCCGCAAGAAGCGCAGCGCCCCGAGGTTCTCGCGCCCGCCATAGCGGTTCGGGATCCACTCGCCGTCCGCGCGCGCGTAGTCGAGGTCGAGCATCGACGCGACGCCATCCACGCGCAGCGCATCCGCGTGGTAGTGGTCGAGCCAGAAGAGCGCGCTCGCCACGAGGAAGCCGCGGACCTCGTCCCGGTCGTAGTTGAAGATGAAGCTGTGCCACTCGGGGTGAAACCCCTGGCGCGGGTCGGCGTGCTCGAAGAGGTGCGTGCCGTCGAAGAAGCCGAGCCCGTGCTCGTCCGACGGAAAGTGCGCCGGCACCCAGTCGAGGATCACGCCAACGCCGCGCTGGTGCAGGTAATCGACGAGGTACATGAAGTCCTGCGGCGTGCCGTAGCGGCCGGTCGGCGCGAAGTAGCCCGTGACCTGGTAGCCCCACGACCCGAAGAACGGGTGCTCCATGACCGGGAGGATCTCGACGTGGGTGAACCCGAGCCGCACGACGTGGTCGGCGAGGCGCGGCGCGAGCTCGCGGTAGGTGAGCGAGCGGTGCCCCTCTTCCGGCACGCGCATCCACGAGCCGAGGTGCACCTCGTAGATCGCCATCGGCTGGTCGAGGGCGTTCTTCGCGCGGCGGCTGCACATCCACTCGCCGTCGCCCCACGCGTAGTCGAGGCTCCACACGATCGACGCCGTGCCGGGCGCCTCTTCTTGGCGAAACCCGAACGGATCGGCCTTTTTTACGCGGTAGCCGCGCTGCGCCGACTCGAGCTCGAACTTGTAGCGCGCCCCCACGAGCGCGCCCGGCATGAACCCCTCCCACACGCCGAGCGCGCCCTTCCGCTCGAGCGGGCTCGCGGCCGCGTCCCAGTCGTTGAAGTCGCCGATCACGCTGACGCGCGCCGCGTTCGGTGCCCACACCGCGAACGCGGTCCCGGCCACGCCCTCGCGCGTAGTCAGGTGCGCGCCGAGCACGCGGTAAGCGCGGCGGTGGCTGCCCTCGTGAAACAACTGGAGATCGGCGTCGCCTAGCGCGACCTTCGACGTGTCGGGATCGCCCGGGCTGTGCGGCAGGTTCGCGCCCATGTCGCCCGGGACGTACCGGCTTCGGAGCCGGCGCGTCAAGCCGATCGGGAGCGCGATGGCGAAGGCGCTTGGCGCTGGCGCCCAAATCTGAGACGAAGTGCCATGACCCTCGGGCTCCTCTTCAGCCTGTACATCTTCGTGCTCGCCGGATTTCTCGGCCATCACGTGATCTCGAAGGTGCCGCCGCTGCTCCACACGCCGCTCATGGCGGGCACGAACGCGATCAGCGGGATCTCGCTCGTCGGCTCGCTCGTCGCCGCAGGCAGCGAGTACAGCACGACCAGCACCATCCTCGGCACGATCGCCGTTGCCTGCGCGACCATCAACACAGTCGGCGGCTTCCTCATCACCGACCGGATGTTGCGCATGTTCAAGCGGCGCGGCCCTGGCGGCGGTGAGCCCAAAGGACACGCCTGATGACGACCTCGCCGCACCTGGCCGGGGAGAGCGCCGCCGCCTCCCCGACCGCGCTCGTGATGGGCGCGAGTTACCTCGTCGCGTCCGTTTGCTTCATCCTCACGTTGCAGGCGCTGAGCTCGCCGCGCCACGCGAGGAAGGGCGTCTTGCTCGGCTGCGTCGGCATGGCCGTCGCCGTCGCCGGCACGCTCCTGCACCCGGACATCAAGGTCTTCACGTGGATCGCGATCGCGGCCCTCGTCGGCTCCGTCATCGGCGCCGCGATGAGCATCTGGATCCCGATGACGAAGATGCCCGAGCGGATCGCGTTCTCCCATGCGTTCGGCGGTCTCGCGGCCGCGCTCGTCGGCGTCTCGGAGTACCTTCACCAGAGCTCGTCGCTCGGTGGCTTCAAGATGGGAGCCATCGGTCTCGAGGTGTACTTCGGCTTCCTCACCTTCACCGGAAGCCTGATGGCGTTCGGCAAGCTTCAGGGCGTCATCAGCGGCGCGCCGCTCACGTACAAGGGCCAGAACGTCACCAACCTACTCGCGTTCTTCGGCGCGCTCGGCCTGCTCGCGGTGCTCGTCGCTGACCCCGGCGCGGGCTGGGCGTTCTATGCGATGTGCGCGACCGGCTTCGCGCTCGGCATCTTGTTCGTGCTGCCGATCGGCGGCGCGGACATGCCCGTCGTGGTCTCGCTGCTCAACTCCTACGCCGGCCTCTCGGCGGCAGCGACGGGCTTCGCGCTCGACAACAACGTCCTCATCATCGCCGGCTCGCTCGACGGAGCCTCCGGCCTGTTGCTCTCGCTCATGATGAGCAAGGCAATGAACCGGTCGTTCGCCAACGTGCTCTTCGGCGCGTTCGGCACGGGCGACGCGGCCCCGGATGCGGCCGCCCCGGCGCCGAACGCCAACGTCAACGTCGCGTCGCTCGAGGACGCGGTCGACGTGCTCAAGGCCGCGCAGAGCGTCATCGTCGTGCCCGGGTACGGCCTGGCCGTGTCGCAGGCGCAGCCCGCGCTGCGCGATCTCGCGACCATGCTCGAGAAGCAGGGGGCGACCGTGAAGTACGCGATCCATCCCGTCGCCGGCCGCA
>SYFR01000151.1 GCA_005800325.1 Myxococcales bacterium
GCCCTTCGCCGCGCCGTCCGTGCCGCTGCCGCCCTTCGCCGCGGCGTCGCCCTTCGTCGCGGCGTCGCCCTTGTTGGCCGCGTCGCCCTTGTTGGCCGCGTCGCCCTTCGTGGCCGCGTCGCCCTTCTTCGGAGGCTTGGCCGCGCCGCCGGGCTTCTTGCCGGGCGCGTCCTCGCCGTCGTCGTGGTCGTCGAGGTGGTCGAGGTCGTCGTCGTCTGCCGCGAGCTTCGCGGCGCTCGCGCTCGCGGCTGGCGCTGCGCTGCCATCGGACGCGCTGCCGTCGGGCGCGCTCGGGGCGACGGCGTTGGCGCTCCCGGTCGCCGCGGACTTGGCGCCTTCTGCCATCGTTGCCGCTTCGGGCGACACCTTGGAGGCGGACGGCTCTTCGTCGCACGCCACGGCGCACATGAGGCCGAGGGTCAGGGCGAGCGACGCGAACAGGGGGCCGAACGTGCGGTTTTGCATGGGCATTGAGGGTTACGCGCGAACGCGCGGGAACCTTACAGACTCGCGGGCCGCGAGCAATCCTTGGCCGTTCTTGCCTATACTCGCGCCCCGATGAGGCTCGTAAAGCTTGCCGTGGCGTCGGTCAACACGACCGTGGGGGCCGTCCGCTCGAACGTGACTCGCTGCGTCGAGCTCGCCCGCGCGATGGCGGAACAAGACGTGACCGTCGCCGTCTTTCCCGAGCAGGTGATCGGCGGCTACGCGGCCGAAGATCTCGTGCAGTGGAGCGGCTTCGTTCGCGCGCAGCGAAAGGAGCTCGAGCGGTTCGCGCGTGAGACCGCGTCGCTCGGCACCGTCTTCGCGCTCGGGCTCTCCGTCGGCCGCGGCGGGGACCTCTTCAACGCCGCCGCGCTGGTGCACGCGGGCGAGATCTTGCTCTTCTGCCCGAAGGAGAAGCTCCCCACCTACGACATTTTCTACGAGGCGCGCACCTTCTCGCGCGGCGTGCCTTACCTGGCGGACGAGGCGGACGGCGTGCCGCTCGCCGATGCGATTCTATCCTTCGACTTCGGCACGGTCGCGCTCGAGGTGTGCGAGGACATCTGGTCGCCCGACGGTCCGATGCGGCGTCGCTGCTACTCGGGCGCCGAGCTGGTGCTCAACCTCTCGGCCTCGCCGTTTCGCTCGGGCATCGTCGCGACGCGCCGCGAGATGATCGCCACGCGCGCCGCCGACAACCAGTGCACGATCGCGTACGCGAACCTCGTCGGCGGCAACGACGGGCTCGTGTTCGACGGCGGCGGCTTCGTGAATCAGAACGGCCGCCCCATGCTCGAGGCGCGACGCTTCGTCGAGGGATTCGAGGCGGTGGTCGTCGATCTCGATCGGACGCTCCGCTGCCGGCGCGAGGCGAGCACATGGCGCAGCGACGCGGAGCGGTTTCGCGCGGAGTTCTCCGCCGTCCTGACGATCGGCGCACACGGCGCGACGCAGCGTCGCGCGTCCTTGAGCTATCCCGTCCCGCGCGGCTACGCGGCCGCCCGCGGGGTCGGCGGCCACGTCGACGGCGGCGACTACCCGAGCTTCTTCATGCCAGCAATAGGGGGCCCGAGCCTCGCGCCGCGCGACGCATGGCTCGACGAGGTGTTCGAGGTGCTCGCGCTCGGCGTCGCCGACTATTTCAAGAAGACGGGCGCGTTCAAGAGCTTCGGGATCGCGCTCTCCGGCGGGCGCGACAGCTGCCTGTGCCTCCTGGTCGCGTGGCGGGCGGTGCAGCTGCTTCATCCCGAGCTCGAAGGGGAGGCGCTGCGCGAGGCGATGGGCGCGCTCGTCCAGGCCTTCTACATGCCGTCGCGTTTCTCGAGCGAGGCGACCCGCGCGGCGGCTGAGCGCATCGCGGCGGACGTCGGGGCGTCGCTCTTGGTCGTGCCGATCGACAAGGCGTTCGAGCGCGAGTGCGGCGTCACGAGGAGCATGCTCTCCGAAGGCGGCAAGACCGCGCTGACGGCGGTCACCGAGCAGAACATCCAGGCGCGCCTGCGCGGTGCGCGCATGTGGAACTGGGCCAACACGAGCCAGGCGATGTTCCTGCAGACCGGCAACATGAGCGAGAAGGCCCTCGGCTACACGACGCTCGCCGGCGATCTCGAGGGCGCCTTCAGCGTGATCGCGAACCTGCCGAAGACGGTGGTCGTCGCGCTGCTCGAGCGGTTGCTCCGGCGCCACGCGTTCGAAGGCGTGCGCATGGTGCTCGCGACGATCGCCGGGCCCGAGCTCGCGGCGCACCAGTCCGGCGAGGCCGAGCTCATGCCCTTCAGCGTGCTCGACGCGTGTCTCTATCTCTACGCCGGCGAGAAGCTCTCGCAAGACGAGGTGAGCCTCGCGCTCCGCTCGCTCTTCCCCGAGGTCGACGACGACAAGCTCGACGGTTGGGCGAAGAAATTCGCGACGCTCTTCACGCGCTCGATCTTCAAGTGGGTGCGCGCTCCTCAGGCGATCCACGTCGGCGGGCTCGATCTCGACCGCGAGCGCGCGCTGCAGCTACCCGTCGTGCAGAAGACCGAGTGGGGCGACGGCGACTGAGCCCACCGCACGCGCGGCGACCCGCGGGCGGCGAACTCGGCCACGACGTGGCCTCACCGCTTCGGTGCGTTGGGGCGCACCGCGTCCTTCGGAGGCGTGTAACCGCGGCTCTGAGCGCGGCCCGCGGGTTGCTGACGCGGCGCTGCGGGCGGCGGTACGAAGAGCGGCGGATCGCCCGCGGGCAGCGGCGAGAGGGCCGCTGCCTTCGCGTCCTGGCAGCAGCGAAACGAGATGAAGTAGTACGACCAGTGCGGCACGTGGCTCGTCGTGATCGGGCGGCAAGCGTTGCGCACGTGCCCCCACGCTCCGCCCTTCAGGCCCGCCCACTGACCGAGCCCACGCTCCGCCTCGGTGAGCACCCACTCGTCGAAATTGCCGGTGAGATCGTACACGCCGAAGCCGCTCTTGCAGCTCTCGAGCGTGCCCGACAAGACGCTCTGATCGAGCCGCAAGAGCTCGGGACCGCGCACCTCTTCCTTGGTGCTCTCGGCCTTCTCGAGGTCCGGGTGCACGTAGGGGTTGTCGATGTTGCACTTCTCTTTGCTGCGCTCGTGACCGTACGGAAACGGCCTAAATTCCGGGCCTTCGCACGCCGACGTCCACTCGCTCTCGTAGCAGAGGCGCTTGTTGCGCTCGGCGCAGAGTCCCGCGGCGTCGTAGGCCGTGACCATGACCGGCGGGTGTGCGCCCCGCTCGTTCGGGTACTCGAAGCGGTCGATGCAGAAGCGCTGCCGGCGCTCGACTCCGCGGCACGCGCGCTCGGGGCCGAAGCGGTGGCACACGACCAAGTGGTTCGGCTCGTTCAGCGTCTTCTCGAGGCAGGTGAGCTTCGCATCGGTGCAGTGCACGGTGTCGACGAGCGCCATGTCGGCGGGGCACGCAGCGCGCGGCTCGCCGCCCTCGAGCCCGGCCCCGTCGGGCGTGCTCGTCGCCGAGGCGCTCGCGGTCGCGGGAGGAGCGCTCGCGCCATCACC
>SYFR01000152.1 GCA_005800325.1 Myxococcales bacterium
GAAGCACGGGCCGATCGCGCTCATCGACGCGGGCCTTCCGGTCGTCGTGCTGGCGCCGAAGGACTCGAGCTACGACAAGATGCTCGGCAACGTACAAGAGGTTCGCGCGCGCGAGGGCCGCGTGTTCGCGCTCGCCACCAAGGGCGATGAGGCGATGCACGAGCTCGCGGCGCACATCGTGTGGCTGCCGGCTGCTCCCGAGTGGGTGTTGCCCATGCTCACGGTCGTGCCGCTGCAATTGCTCGCGTATTACGTCGCCTCGCGGAAGGGGCACGACGTGGATCAGCCGCGCAATCTGGCGAAGACCGTCACCGTGGAGTGAGTCAGGACGCGAGCCGACCGTCCGCCGGCGGATGTGTGTAGCGTTGTCGGGTGGCACTCCTCGGCACGACCCAACGTCGCGTCGTGCTCGCGCTCCTGCTCACTGCGGTCCTGCCGCTCGTGAGCGCCATGGGGCTCGCGACGGCGGCGATCCAGCGCGTCTCTTCGAGCGCGTTTCAACCGGAGTTTCGGGCGCAGTTCGAGCGATCGCTCGCGCTCTACCGCGATCTCGCGCGCACGATGAAGCGCGCGATGGCGAGTGAAGCCACGGCGATCGCCGCAGCGTCGGAGCTCGAGGCGGCGGCGCGCGCGTCCGA
The DNA here is from genome assembly GCA_005800325.1 of Myxococcales bacterium. GTDB lineage: Bacteria > Myxococcota_A > Polyangia > Polyangiales > Polyangiaceae > SYFR01. Next base: position 639 of record SYFR01000152.1, read on the forward strand.
CTCGGTCGCGCTCGTGCAGCGCCTCGACGCCGTCCTCGCGAGCCACCCGTCGATCGTCTCGGTCGCGGTCGAGCGCGCCGACGGGACGGGCCTCGCACGCCGCGAGCGCGGGCGCCCCCTCGACGAGCGTCGCGAGCGCGCGTACGGACAGCGGCGGCTCCTCGGCGTGGGCGACGACGCGCCGGCCTTGCTCATTCAGTTCGCGGCCGAGCGCCAGCGCTTCGACGAGATGGCTGCGGCGCACGAGTTCGCGCGCGCCTACGACACGCTCGAGGGCGGCTACAAGAATGCCATCGTCGAGCGGCCCTACCTCGCGCTGTTCTCCGCGCTCTTGTTCGTGACGGTGCTCGTCGCGGTCGGCGTCGGAGTGCTCGTCGTGCGCCCGGTGACTCGAAGGGTCGATGCGCTGCTCGCTGCGACGCGGCTCGCCGCGAGCGGAGACCTCTCGGTGCGCGTCGCGGTCGACGGCCCCGCCGATCTCGCGGAGCTTGGCAGAGCGTATAACCGCATGTTCGAGCAGCTCGACAAGAGCCGCGCGCGAATCGACTTCTTGAAGCGGCTCGGCCAGTGGCAAACGATGGCCCGGCGCCTGGCGCACGAGATCAAGAATCCGCTCACGCCGATCCAGCTCGCCGTCGACGAGTGCGTGCAGCGTTATCGCGGTGACGACGCCTCGTTCGGCGACATGCTCGCGACGATGCGCGACATCGTGACCGAAGAGGTCAGCGCGCTCAGGCGCCTCGTCGGCGAGTTCGCGGCGTTCGCTCGGCTCCCGCGCGCGACCCTCGCCCTAGGCGATCTCGGCGAGTTCTTGCGTGAGCAGTGGCCGCGCCTCTCGATGAGCGAGCGGCCGGACGCCGAGGGCAGGGTCGTCGAGCTGTCGCTCGCCGCTGCCAGCTTGGCCATGCCCATCGCGCTCGACAAGACGATGCTCTACCGCGCGCTCTTCAACCTGGTGGAGAACGCCGTGCAGGCGGCGGCGGCCCACCCGCGCGACGTGGCGGGCGCGGTGCGGGTCGAGGCGAGCGTCGATGGCGAGGGCTTTCTCCTCGCGGTCGACGACGACGGCCCCGGCGTGCCCGCGGTCTTCAAGCCGGCGGTGTTCGATCCGTACGTGACGACGAAGAAGACCGGCACCGGGCTCGGACTCAGCATCACGAAGAAGATCGTCATCGATCACGGCGGCGCGGTCGAGGTCGAGGACTCCCCCCTCGGCGGCGCGCGCTTCGTCGTCCGTTTTCCGCGCGCTGGCAGCGTCGAATCCGAGGCCGCGATGGCGCGCAGCCGCGCGAGCGCGTGGACCGGCACCGGCTCGCGGTCGGCCTCTCACGCGTGACGCGAGGCGCGTGCCGACATCCCGCGGGCGCGGAGAAAATGATAAGGGAGCGCATGTTGTCCCGCACGCCCGGTGAGCCGCTGCGCGAGTTCCTGACGTTCGACGACGTGATGCTCTTGCCGGCTTACAGCGACGTGCTGCCGGCGGACGTCGACGTGGGCACGCGCCTCACGCGCGACCTCAAGCTCAAGATCCCGCTCCTGAGCTCGGCGATGGACTCGGTCACCGAGGCGCACACCGCGATCGCCATGGCGCGCGTCGGCGGCCTCGGCATCATCCACAAGAACCTCGCGATCGCGGACCAGGTGGCCGAGGTCGAGCGGGTGAAGCGCGCCGAGAGCGGGATGATCGCCAACCCCGTCACGGTGCGTCCGACCGTGCTGCTCGCCGAGGCGACGAAGGTGATGCGCGAGCACTCGATCAGCGGCGTGCCGGTGGTCGACGGCGAGATGCGCCCCGTCGGCATCCTCACCTCGCGCGACATCCGCTTCGCGAAAGATCTCTCGCAGCCCGTCAGCGCGCTCATGACGCATGAGCTCATCACCGTGACCCCCGCGGTCACGAGCGAACGTGCCAAGGAGCTGCTCC
>SYFR01000153.1 GCA_005800325.1 Myxococcales bacterium
CTCACCTCGAAGCAGTCGGAGTACCTCGGCATCCCGGTCGACGGCCCGTACAAGCGCGACGACTACCGCTACTGAGATGCTCGCGGGCGCGTCCCGATGGTGGCTGTCCTTCCGCCGCCCCATCGAGTAAGACGCCTGCCATGAACAAGGCAGGCAAGCTCGGGTCGTTTCTCGTGGCGGGCGCGGTCGCTCTCGGAACGAGCGGTTGCATCAAGAAGGTGCTCCTCGATGGACAGATCAAGTCGACGCGGACGGCGTCGGCGGCGGTCAACACCATCAGCGACTACGAGGTGGCGAAGGCCGCCGCGATGGCGGGCCTCGCGCAGTTCGAGGGCATGCATTTCCTCGGGCCCGACAACGAGGACGCGCTCTTTCTCCTGACGCGCAGCTGGAGCGCCACGGGCTTCGGCTTCATCGAGGACGAGCTCGAGCAGGCGGAAGATCTGTACGGCGAGGACAGCGAGCTTGCCGAGTACCACAAGGCGCGCGCCGTCGCGGCGTACAACCGCGCCATCTTCTACGGCACGAAGGTCCTCGAGAAGCGGCACGCCGGGTTCGAAGACGCGAAGAAGAACCAGGACACGATGAAGGCGTGGGTCGCGCAGTTCACGAGCGCCGAGGACGACGCGCCGTTCCTGTTCTGGACCGCGCAGGCGTGGCTCTCGAAGGTGAACCTCTTGAAGGACGACAGCGCAGTCGTCGGCGAGCTCCACGTCGGCGTGAAGATGATCGAGCGCGCCGTCGAGCTCGACGAGACGTACAACAAGGGCTCGGGGCACGTCGTGCTCGGCTCGTACCACGCGCGCACCTCGATGGCGGAGCTCGACGACGCCAAGAAACATTTCGAGCGCGCCATCGAGCTGACGAAGGGCTCGAACCTGCTCGCCAAGTACAACTACGCCTCGAAGTACTTCTGCAACAAGAGCCACGACGGCACCGAGGCCGCCGACAAGGAAGGCTACGTGAAGCTCCTCGACGAGGTCGTCGCGGCGGGCGATCTCGACCCCGAGCAGCGCCTCCCCAACACCATCGCCAAGCGTCGCGCGCGCCGCTTCCTCAGCCCCGAGCGCATGAAGCAGTGCGGCTTCAAGATCGAGGCCCCCGCCGCCGCGACGGCTCCCGCAGCAGCCGGCGACGACGACGACAAGGACGAGGACGACAAGGACGGCGAGGACTGAGCTCGGCGAGCTCGGCGCGCGACGAAGGCCGGAAAGCGCGCGCTCATCAGGCTGCGCCAAGGAGCGCCGCGCTCGCCGAGGAGCGCCGCGCCTACGAGACGGGTGTCGAACGCGCCTGTTTTACGCCCTCCACCCGCGAAGCGGGGGAGGGAGCCAGGTCCGCGCGCCGAGCAACACCAGGCTCCTAGAGATCCTCGTCGTCGTCGTCGTCCTCTTCCTCGTCCGGCTCTTCCGGGGCGGCCGCGGCGGAGCTCGCCGGCTTCGTGTCGCCGGTGGGCTTCTCGTCGTCCTCTTCGTCGAAGTCGGACGCATCGTCCTCGTCCTCGTCGTCGTCGTCCTCGCCGGCCTCAGCGCCAGCGACGGCGAGGCCCTTGCCGTCCTTGCCGAATTTCGCGATGTCGTCGGGCCGGCACGGCAAGACGTTGTTGCGATCTTCTTGGATGCACTCGAGCACCCAAGCCTCGGTCGGGGGGACTCCGATCCGCTCGGCTTCCGCGCGGATCTTCGCGATCTCGTCCTTGACGGTGAAGGTCGAGAGCGGCTCCCAGAGACAGATGAGGACGAAGCCCGCGACGAGCAGCCCGAAGAAGGGCATGACGACCTTGTAGACCTCGACCACGGGCTTCTTGAACCGGAAGCTCGAGATGAAGAGGTTCAGGCCGATCGGCGGCGTGACGTAGGCGATCTCGAGGTGAAGGAGGAACATCGCCGCGAGGTAGAAGGGGTGCAGGCCGAAGGACGCCGCGAGCGGCACGAGCAGCGGCAGGCCCACGAGCAGCACGCTGAAGGCGTCCATCAGCGCGCCCATGATGAACAAGAAGACGTTCATCACGATGAGGAAGTGCCAAGTGTCGGTCATGCCCTTGGCGACGCACCACTCGAGCACGGCGCGCGGGATCCCGGCGTGGATGATGTAGTTCGTGAGCGCGGCGGCCATCGCCAGGATGACGATGAGCGCACCGGCGAGCGAGGCCGCGTCTTTCACGACGCGCAGCACCTTCTTCCAGCTCAGGTCCTTATGGATGTAGACCTCGACGATGAGCGTGTAGAGCGCCGCGCCCGCCGCGCTCTCGTGCAGCTCCATCAGCCCGGAGCCGAGGCCGACGAGCACGAGGACGGGCGCGAACGCCTCCCACTTCACGTCCCACATCGACGCGGCCGCCTCTTTCGGATCGAAGGGCTGCGTCGGGACCTTGTTCTTGATGCTCGTGTAGACGGAGTAGATAGCGAGGATGGCGACCAGCGCGAGGCCAGGCCACAAGGTCGCCTTGTAGGCGCGGCCGACGTCGACGCCGGTGACGTAGCAGTAGATGAGGACGAGCGGGCTCGGCGGCAGGAGCAGACCCACGGCACCCGAGGTCGTCACGAGCCCGAGCGAGAAGCCCGCCGGGTAACCGCGCTGCACGAGCACCGGGTAGAGCAGACCGCCGATCGCGACGATGGTGACGCCGCTGCCGCCCGTGAGCATCGTGAAGATGGACGTCGCCACGATGCACACGACCGCGAGGCCGCCCGGCATCCAGCCGAGCGTCGCAGAGGCCGCGCGCACGATGCGCTTCGGGGTGTTCGACTCGGCCATCAGGTAGCCGACGAGCACGAAGAGCGGGATGGTCGCGAGGATGCTGGAGTCCGCGAACTTGTCCTCGAGCACGTTGGCGGCGACGTGCCGCATGAAGCGGTGCTTCGGATCTTCGCTCGAGAGCCAGCTGAGGATGGACACGGCGCCGAGCACCGCGAAGAGCGGCATGCCGATGACGGCCAGCACCGCGAGGAGCCCACCGAGGAGCTTGAACATCAGGCGACCTCCTTCGCGAGCGAGTCGTTCGTGGGTGGGCCGCCCGGCTCTGGGCCGCCCGAACCGGCGTGCGGCGCCCCGTCGTGCGGCTCGGTGGCGTGCGGGTCGTGCGACATGCATCCGCCTTGCACGAGGAGCGCGCGCAGGAGAAATCGCAGCCCGATCATGAGGAAGCCGACGGTGAAGATGAGATCGAGCGTGTGGATGAGCGCGCCCGCCGCGCTGCCACCGGGCAGAACCACGAACGGGCGGCGCGGAGCGTCGAGCTCGGCGTCCGTGGCGCGCACGTCGGCGACGTTCGCCGCGCCGTAGCGTTCAGCGAAGCCGCCCTCGTCGAGAAAGCGGTTCCACTCCCGGCCGTTCATGCGCGAGTCGTGGTTCCACTTCTCGCCCTTGATGACGTAGGGCAGCGCGCCGAGGTCGAGGCCGAGCTGCTTTCGCAGCAAGAAGGCGTGATCGCCGACGTGGTGGGCGACGTGCGCGACCTTCTCGCCGGCGGACGCATCGGGCGAGGCCTTGAAGCCGGAGACCGCGGTGAAGTCGAAGAAGCCCCACGACGAGATGAGGCACACGAGCGCGGCGCCGAGGTTGCCGACGATGTGGGCGTGCTTGGCGAAGCCCTTGGGGATGAGGCGCACGGCGAGGTCGACGTTGATGTGCGTACCGGCGCTGCACGCGAGCGAGGCGCCGATGAGCGAGACGAGCATCGTGAGCCGCGTGCTGAGCCCCTTGAGGCCGCCGAAGAGACAGATCGACGAGCCCTGCTGCAGCCAGTCGAGGACGCCGGTGAAGTACTCGATGCCGACGGAGCGCCAGAGTTTCGCGCCGAGCGCGCCGGCGACGACCGCAGCGATGGTCACGAGCGCGCGCTTGGATTCCTCGAGGCCGAGCCTCTTCGTGACGAAGCGTGCGAGCCCGCCGAGCGCGAGCATGCCGAAGAGCGCTCGCCACACGGTGCCGGTCACCGACTGCGCCGAGACGGGATCCTTCATGCCGCGCACGCCGAACCAGAAGCACAGGGTGGCGATGAGGCAGCCGAGCGTCACCATGAGCATGCGCGTCTCGAGCCAGGTCCACAGCCGCTCGAAGCGCGCCAAGGGCAGCGCCCAAGGCTCACCGCGAAGCGGGGGCTCGGGCGGATCGTCGGCGAGCTTTGCGGCTACGTCGTCGAGCGGCTCGGCTGCGCTGCGGTCGTCGGACGCACTGGCGTCGCGGCTCACCGCATCGTCGCTGCCCGGCGCCTCGCTCGCGTCGTCGCGCTTGGTGATGGACTTCTTCTGGCCGTTGCCACGCTTGCCCATAGGGGCCGGACCCTAACATGGCGGTGCTGCAGGGAGCGCGCCGTTCGCTCGCGAATGACGCGCAAGAGCGCGAGGCTCGAGGGCGCTAGAGCGCGATGGTCTTCCACTCGCCGCGCCGGAACTTCCAGCACATGACCGCGGCCAACGCGAGCGCATAGCAGCCGGCCGCGATCCAGATCCCGGAGAGGCCGAGCCCGAAGACGACGCCGAGCACGTAGGCGAACGGCACGAGCACACCGAAATGCAGGGAAAACTGGGCGATCATGACGAAGCGCGTGTTGCCGGCGCCGAAGAGGGCCTCGACCATGATCATGCCGACGGCGATGATCGGCGTCGCGATGCCCATGATCCTGAGCGGGGTGAGCGCGGCCGCTTGAACGAGCGGGCTGTGGGTCACGAACGCGAGGATTTGCGGGGCGAACGCGAGCTCGACGAGCCCGACCACGCCGAAGATGAGCAGCCCGAGCTTGGCCGAGGTCCAGCCGAAGGCCTCGGCCTTGGCGGCGTCCTTCTCGCCGAGGCTCTGGCCGACGAGCGTCGCGGTCGACGTGCCGAAGGCGAGCCCCGCGCTGAAGGTGAGCTTCAAGAGGCCGATGATCACCGTCGTCGCCGCGCCGTTCACCGGCTCCGCCTTGCCGCCGGGGCAGAGGGCCGACACGGCGCCGATGGGAGCGAGCTCATCGAGCTTGAGCGCGATGGCGACGAACATCATGACGCCGGTCATGATGACCACCGTGGCGACGCCCGACGGAGTCGACAGCTTCACGAGATCCCACGAGAGCGCGCGACTCAGCGACGGCGCGCGGAAGGGTTGGTAGCGCGCGCGGCAGCCCGGGCGCAGCGCGAACGCGACCATGACCGCGAGGCCCACCCAGGTGGAGACGAAGCCCGCGATCCCCGCGCCCGCGATGCCGAGCTTCGGGACGCCGAGCCCCGGCGAGCCGAAGATCAGCACGACGCAAAGGATCACGTTGAGCACGTTCATCACCACGCTGGCGACCAGGTGCACGTGCGTCTTGCCGATGCCGTCGAAGAACGCCTTGAGCGCGAAGGTCGCCGCCATCGACGTGATGCCGAGGAGGCGCCACTCGAGGTATGACCTGGCCGCCTCGCGCACGGCCGCGGTCGGCGCCGCGAGCGCGATGACGCTGTCCATCGCGAGGTAGGCGAGCAGCGTGAAGACGACGCCCGCGCCGAGGGCGAGCGCGAGCGCGTTCGTGAGGACCGAGCCGGCATCGACGTGGCGCCCCTCGGCGTCGCGCCGCGCCGTGAAGGCCTGCGTGCCGACCGAGATGGCGCTGAGCGAGCCGCCGAACGCCCACAGCATCACGAGCGACGGCAAGAGCGCGGCTTGGGTGTTCGACGACTCGGGGCACGGTAAGCGCCCCAGAAAAACGATGTCGACCTCGTTGACGATGCTCTGCGCGAGCATGGCCCCCACCGTCGGCAGCGCGAGGCGCAGCACCGCCCGCTGACGTGGACCGGCCGTGACTACGTTGCTGCCGACGTGCGGTTCTCGAGACGGGAGCTCCAAGACTCGCGCCGTCTACCAGCGATGGGATGGGGGACCAAGCGCGCCCGTCGTGCGTGCCGTCGCGCGCTCAGCGGACGACGCGTCGCGAAGCTTCGGTGCTTGGTGTGCGAGCTCGAAGACTCACTACACGGCGCGTCACTCCTCGAGCTCGGCGAGGGTCGTCGTGGGCAACACGATCGTGGTCGTCGCCGCGTGCTTGTCGACCTGCGGCCCCTCGGCCGCACGGCGTCCGTCGGTCGGCGCGGGCACGTGGCTCTTCGGCGCGACGCTCGGGGAGGCGCGCTCGGGCGTACGCTCGGGCGTAGCCGGCGGCAGCGCGCCGCTCGACTCGCGCAGCCATGGCAGGTGGCGCGGCAGGTCGATGAGGAGCGGGCTCGCCTCCGCCGCGAGCAGCACGAAGCCGAAGCCCATCACGGCGGCGAACACGCTCGCGCCCACGGTGCGGCGGCGTGCACGCTCGCGGGTCGGAGCGTCGAGGCACTCGCCGAGCGCCGAGCAGAGCTCGCTCGAGGTCGCGTGACGGCGGCTCGGGTGGCGCGCGATGAGCTTCGTGACGAGCGCATCGACCGCCCGCGGGATCCCGCGAACCGGCGCGCGGGACCGCACGCCCTCGGGGCTGCCCTTCAGCTTCTTGTCGAGGACGACGACGCTCGCTGCGTCGGAGAACGGCGGGCTCCCGGTCAGCATTTCGTAGAGCACGCAGCCGAGCGAATAAAGATCGGAGCGCGCATCGACGCTCCCGCCTACGACCTGCTCGGGCGCCACGTACTCGGGCGTGCCGAAGAGGGTCATCGCGTCGCTCGCGCTGTTTCCCCCGACGCGCTCGTCGCCGTCGGTCGCGTCGCCCTCGGCCGCTTCGCCTTCGAGCTTCGCGAGCCCGAAATCGAGGATCTTGAGCTGCCCATTCGTCGTCACGAACAGGTTCTCGGGCTTGATGTCACGGTGCACGATGCCGGCCCCGTGAGCCGCAACGAGCGCGGACGCGGCGTCCAGCGCGAGTCGCACCGAGCGTCGCCACGCCGCCGGCTCGCCGCGATCGAGCAAGGCGCGCAGGCCCTCGCCCTCGAGCAGCTCCATCGCGCAGAAGAGCCTGCCGTCGCTCGCCTGTCCGAAGTCGTAGACGCGGACGAGCCCCGGGTGGACGAGGCGCGACAGCGTGCGGGCCTCGCGGCGAAATCGCGCGGCGAAGGCCTTCGAGTGGGTGTGCTCGGCGTCGAGCACCTTCACGGCGACGCGCCGACCGAGCTCGAGGTGCTCGGCCTCGTAGACGACGCTGCTGGCGCCGCGCCCGAGCTCGCGACGCAGCCGGTAGCGCGTCCCGGCGAGGAGCTCGCCATCGCCCTCGAGGCTCCCGCGCGGCTCGGGCTCGAGCTGCTCGATGGGGCTCACCCACTCATCGGGGCACTTCGCGCGCGCCTCGCCGACGAGCTTCGCGAACTCGCGCCGCGAACGTCCCGGCTGGTTCGGATAGAGCGCGTACATGAGCTGCATGACGCGCGCCCGCACGCCGCGCTCACCGTTCGCGAGCGGGGTGCTCTCGCGCAGGATGGCGGCGAGCTCGACAGCGGCCTCGTGCGTGCTCGCGTGGCGATCTTCGAGGCGATGCGCCGTCATCTTCGCGAGGACGTGATCGAGGCCCGAAGGCGCGCCGATGAGGTCGGCGATCGGCGGCAGGTCGCGCGCGCCCGCGGCGACGGCGGCCATGTGCTCGGGCGCCTCGCCCTGGAGGAAGCGGCGCCCCGCGCAGAGCTCCCAGATCATCACGCCCGCGGCGTAGAGATCGACGCGCGAGTCGCCCGAGTCGCCGTTCGCCACCTCGGGCGCGACGTAGCCGGGCTTGGCGAATACGACGCCGGCCACGGTGTGGCAGCGGCGGTTTTGGCCGCGCGCGGTGCCGAAATCGATGATTTTCACCTCGCCCGCGTAGCCGACCATCACGTTGTGCGGCGACAGATCGCGGTGCACGATGCGCAGCGGGCGGCCCGCCGGATCGGTGCGCTCGTGGATGTGCGCGAGCCCCTCGCAGATGAGGTTGCCGAGCGCGACCGCGTCGGCCCACGCGAGGCGGTAGCCGACGTCGGTGATGCGGCGGCGCACGTTGCCGAGGCTGCGCCCCTCGACGTACTCGAGCGCGACGTAGGGATCGCCGGTCGGCTCGTGGATCGCGGCCTCGAGGATCTGCGCGACCCCCGAGTGCTGCAGCTGCGACTGCACCCGCGCCTCGTCGAGGAACCGCGCGAGAAAATTCGGATCGCGCGCGTGCTCGCGACGAATGACCTTGATGATGACCGGGCGCTCGGCCCCCTCGACGCCAACCGTGGAGGCGAGAAACACCTGGCCCATGCCGCCGCGCGCGAGCAACCGCAAGAGATGGTAGCGACCGAAGCGTCGCGGGAGCCCCTCTTGTGCGAAGCAATCCGGCTGTTCGTCCCGCGGCTCGATCGACTGGGTGCGGTCAGTCTGCATCGAGGCCCATGGTGCCGATGAAGGTGGATGTGGGACAACTTCCGGCGGACGGTTTTTTCGGGGCTCGGCGGACGGTTGCTTCGACCCGCGTTGGCGACTAGCTTCCCGCCGCTCATGTTGCGCCCGCGCCGAGCTGCGTCGACTTTCGCCCCCGTGCGGGCGACGCTCGTCGCATTTGCGATCGTGGTCGCGAGCCTGCTCGGCTCGTCCCTCGCGCACGCGGGCACCTCCTCGGGCGTCTACGACGCGGGCACCTCCTCGGGCGTCAGCGACGCGGGCACCTCCGCGGGCGTCTACGACGCGGGCACCTCCTCGGGCGTCTACGACGCGGGCACCTCCGCGGGCGTCTACGACGCGGGCACCTCCGCGGGCGTCTACGACGCGGGCACCTCCGCGGGCGTCAGCGACGCGGGCATCCCCGCGGTCGTCAGCGACGCGGGCATCCCCGCGGTCGTGGTGCCGCGCGATCTCGACGCCGCGCTGTGCTCGACCGACGGCGCCTCGGAGATCGCGCCGCGCCCCGTTTATCCGGTGAGCGGAGCGCGCATCGAGGCGATGGGCGGATGCCACGTTTTTTCTAGGGCCTTTTTCGGGTACGCCCAGGGCTCACCCGATGGGTCGCACTTCTCGCATGTCGCGAGCGACTCGCGCGGCGAAACGCTCGAGCTCCCGGCGGCGACCCTCGAGGCGATCGCCGGCGAGCCGATGCCGCTCGTCGCGCCCCGCACGCCGCGAAGGCTCGATGAGCCACGCTACCTTCGACGCAGCCGCGACGCGCGCAAGGGCCGCGTCGAGCGCCCGCCACGCGCCTGAGCCCCCCGAGACGCGGGGGCCATCCAGCAACAAGCGCTACGTCGAAATGTTTGGGTGCGCGTCGCCGACCCACGCCATCGAGCCGCTGCCATCTCGGCCTCGTCTCGCGCGCGTGCGGCACGCCTGGATCACCACGCGGCGAGACGGCTCACCGCTTCAGTAAGGACAGAAATGAGTAAGGGTTCAGCAATTCTTGGTTTCATTCTCAGCTTCATCGGCGGCATCGCGCTGATGTGGGGGCTCGACAAATACGTCCCGGCGGGCAGCGCCGAGGCGACGAAGGAGGGCGCCGCGGCCGGGGCCGCATGGAGCGCGCTCGACGCGAAAGTGCCGATTTCTTCGGCCGATCCGCACTGGGGCTCCGGCGACGCGCCGGTCACCATCGTCCTCTTCAGCGACTACCAGTGCCCGTACTGCACGAAGGTCGAGCCCACGGTCAAGGCGATGAAAGAGAAGTACGGCCCGGAAAAGCTCCGCGTCGTGTGGAAGCACTTCCCGCTTCCGATGCATGCCCAGGCCGTGCCGGCGCACATCGCGACGCAGACCGCCTTCGAGGTCTCGGGCTCCGAGGCCTTCTGGAAGATGCATGAGCTCGTGTTCCAGAACCAGCGCGCGCTGACGCCGGAGAACTTCGACGCCTGGGCCGCGCAGGCCGGCGTCGACATGGCGAAGTTCAAGCCCGCCCTCGCGGCAAACACGGCCAAGGCCAAGGTCGACGCCGACATCGCCGCGGGCAAGGCCGCGGGCGTGCAAGGGACGCCGGCCTCGTTCGTCAACGGCGTCTTCCTCAGCGGCGCGCAGCCGCCGGAGAAGTTCGCGGCCGAGATCGACAAGCAGCTCGCCGAAGCGCAGGCGCTCATCGCGGCCGGCACGCCGAAGGACAAGGTCTACACGACGCTCACGAACAAAAACCACACGGCGAAGGCAGCTCCTGCGGCTGATCAGAAGCCGCAAGAGCGCCCCGATCCGGCCGCCGACAAGACCATCTGGAAGGTGCCGGTGAGCAAGGCCGATCCGAAGAAGGGCGCCAAGAACGCGCTCATCACCATCGTCGAGTTCAGCGACTACGAGTGCCCCTTCTGCTCGCGCGTCGAGCCGACCATCAAGGAGCTACTCGAGGCCTACAAGGGCAAGCTCCGCGTCGTGTGGAAGGACAACCCGCTGCCGTTCCACAAGCGCGCGATCCCCGCGGCCAACCTCGCGCGGGAAGCGCACGCGCAGAAGGGCGACGAGGGCTTCTGGAAGGCGCACGAGATGTTGTTCGCGAACCAGAAGGCGCTCGATGACGCGGCGCTCGAGGGCTACGCGAAGGAGCTCGGCCTCGACGTCGCCAAGGCGAAGAAGGCGATGGCGGACAACAAGTACGCCGACATCCTCGAAGACTGCCAGGGCGTGGCGAGCGATTTCCAGGCCGGCGGCACCCCGCACTTCTTCATCAACGGCCGCCGCATCTCGGGCGCGCAGCCGGCCGATGCCTTCAAGAAGATCATCGACGAAGAGCTGAAGCGCGCCGAGGAGCTCGTCGCGAAGGGCACGAAGCTCGAGGACGTCTACGCGAAGGCGACCGAAGAGGGCAAGGGTCCGGGCGATCTCGAGAAGAAGGATCCGGGCCCCGCGCCGAAGGACGCCCCCTTCAAGGGCGGCAAGGCGGCGAAGGTCGTTATTTACGAGTTCTCGGACTTCGAGTGCCCGTTCTGCGGGCGCGTCAACGACACCCTGAAGGAGGTCGAGAAGCGCTACGGCGACAAGGTCAAGATCGTGTGGCGGCACCGCCCGCTGCCGTTCCACCAGAACGCGCCGCTCGCGCACCAGGCCACCATCGAGGCCTTCAAGCAGAAGGGCAGCGAGGGCTTCTGGAAGATGCACGACAAGCTCTTTCAAGGTCAGAAGGATCCGGGCATCAAGCGGGAGCAGCTCGACAAGTACGCGGGCGAGCTCGGCCTCGACCTGGCGAAATTCAAGAAGGCCCTCGACGAAGGCACGCACAAGGCGGCCGTCGACGAGGACATCAAGGCCGCGGAAAAGATCGGCATCGGCGGCACGCCGGCCTTCCTCGTCAACGGCTACTTCATCGAGGGCGCGCAGCCCTTCTCGGCCTTCCGTCGCGCGATCGACAAGGCGCTCAAGGAAGCCAAGTAGCCGCCCCCAAGGACGGTAGGAGAATCACCATGAACCGAGGATCTGCCATCGTCGGGATGATCTTGTGCCTGCTCGCAGGCATGGGGCTCGCCCGAGGCGTTCTGAGAAGCCACGACCACGGGGGCCTCCACGCCACCGCCGACTCGTCCAAGGGGCCCGTCCCCGCGAGCCACGCGACAGCGAAGGTGCCCGTCGACGCCACGGACCCGAGCTGGGGCTCACCGGACGCGCCCGTCACCGTCGTCCTCTACAGCGACTACCAGTGCCCGTACTGCAGCAAGGTCGAGCCGACGTTGGCCGGCCTCGAGGCGAAGTACGGGCCCGACAAACTGCGGATCGTGTGGAAGCACTTCCCGCTGCCGATGCATCAGCAGGCGGTGCCCGCGCACGTCGCGACGCAGACGGCGTTCGACCTCGGCGGCAACGACGCGTTCTGGAAGATGCACGCGCTCGTGTTCCAGAATCAGCGAGCGCTGACGCCCGATAATTTCGTGGCGTGGGCGACGCAGGCAGGCCTCGACGGCGCGAAGTTCAAGGCGGCGTTCGAGTCGAACAAGGCCAAGGCCAAGGTCGACGCGGACATCGCCTCGGGCAGCAAGGCCGGCGTTCGCGGCACGCCGGCGTCGTTCATCAACGGCATCTTCGTCAGCGGCGCGCGCCCGCAGGACGCCTTCGAGGCGGAGATCGACAAGCAGCTCGCCGCGGCGAACGCGCTCGTCGCGGCCGGCACGCCGAAGGGCGAAGTCTACCCGAAGCTCGTCGAAAAGAACCACAGCCAGAAGCCGGAGGAGAAAGGCGCGGAGAAGCCGAAAGAGGACACGACGACCGTGTGGAAGGTCCCGGTGCTCGAGACCGATCCGCACAAGGGCGCGAAGGACGCGCTCGTCACCATCGTCGAGTTCAGCGACTACGAGTGCCCATTCTGCGGGCGCGTCGAGCCGACCATCAAGGAGCTGCTCGAGAAGTACCAGGGCAAGCTCCGCGTCGTGTGGAAGGACAACCCCCTGCCCTTCCACAAGCGGGCGGCACCGGCGGCGACGCTGGCGCGCGAGGCGTTGGCGCAGAAGGGCATGGATGCCTTCTGGAAGGCGCACGAGATCTTGTTCGCCAACAACAAGGCGCTCTCGGACGAGGACCTCGCGGGCTACGCCGAGAAGCTCGGCCTCGACGTCGCCAAGGTGAAGGAGGCGCTCGCGACGCAGAGGTACCGTGACCTCATCGAAGAGTGCCAGGCGATCGCGAGCGATTTCCAGGCCGGCGGCACGCCGCACTTCTTCATCAATGGGCGGCGCCTCTCGGGCGCGCAGCCCACGGCGGCCTTCGCGACGCTCATCGACGAGGAGCTCAAGAAGGCCGAGGCGCTCCTGGCGAAGGGCATCAAGCCCGGCGACATCTACGCCGAGGTGACGAAGGACGGGAAGGCGCCGCCGCCGCCCGAGAAGAAGGACGTCGGCCCCGCGCCGGAGGACAGCCCATGGAAGGGCGCCAAGGACGCGAAGGTCGTCATCCAGGAGTTCTCGGACTTCGAGTGCCCGTTCTGCGGGCGCGTCAACGACACGATCAAGCAGATCCTCGAGCGCTACGGCAAGGACGTGAAGATCGTCTGGCGGCACAAGCCGCTGCCGTTCCACCAGAACGCACCGCTCGCGCACCAGCTCACCCTCGAAGCGTTCGCGCAGAAGGGCAACGAAGGCTTCTGGAAGATGCACGACAAGCTCTTCGCAAGCCAGCGTGAGCCGGGCCTCAAGCGCGAGCAGCTCGACAAATACGCCGAAGAGCTCGGCCTCGACGTCGCCAAGGTGAAGGCGGCGCTCGACGCGGGCAAGCACAAGGCACGCATCGACGCCGACGTCGCGGCGGCAGACAAGGTGCAGATCGGCGGGACCCCCGCGTTCGCGATCAACGGTTATTTCATCAGCGGGGCGCAGGGCTATCCGGCGTTCCGCAAGGTGATCGAGCTCGCGCTCAAGGAAGCGAAGAAGTAGCGCGCGCGACGAGTGGGCCGATTGACCCCTGAGCCATTGCGCGAGGCGCAGGCGAGGTCAGTCGGCCCGCGCGGCACCTCGAGCAGCGACGAAGAGAGGGCCGATTGACCCGCGAGCCATCGCGTATGGCCCCGGAGTCAGTCGGCCTTCGTATTTTTGCGCGTCGCGAGGAGGCGCGCCAAGGCATCGCTCGCCGCGCGCGTCACGTCGCCGACGCTCTTCACGGCCGCGTCGTCGATCGCCGCGCCTTCGTCGTCGCCATAGACGAGCGCCACGACGCGCGCGCCGATGGCGAGCGGAATGACCGCCGCCGGCAACGACGCGTGGCTCGCAGCCAACGCCAGGAGCGAGTCGTCGCCGCCGTGCTCTTCGAGCGGGCCGACGACGGTACGGCGCTCCGCCACCGCGCGCGCGAGCACGCCATCGCCATCGAGCGCGAGCGTCACCGAGGACGCGAGCGGTAGCCCATACGCACCCCGCACGCGCGCCGTGCCGTGCGCGACGACGAGGACGGCGACCCGCTCGAAATATTGTCGCGCATAGCGAAGGACGAGCTCGAGCACATCGTTGACGTCGTGCGCCGCCTCGAGCGCTGCGAGGGCGCGCTCACGCACGAGCGGGCCCTTGTGGCGGACGCTGGGCTTCGGCCGCTGCTCGGCCGGCCCGAGCGACAGCGCGAGATCTTCGCCGCGGATCGAGCCGGGCATGCCCTCGCCTTCGGGCGTTGCGGCTTGGCTCGATGACCCGTCGGCCGCAGCGTCGAGGACCCGCGCGTTATCGAACGCATCCGATGGCGGGACCGTCGTCGCGTCACTCGGCGCGGGGGGCGCCGACTGCCGTGGCATGCCCGCGTCCCCGCGCCACCGCGCTTCGCGCGAGAGGGAGCAGGGAGCCTCGGGCGGGAGCGACGTGCCCGGAGGAAGCGTGGCCCCGAGCGCGTCGGTCGGCGAGTTAAGGCGCTCGCTCGGTCGCAGCGTCGCCGGCAGGGGCGCATCGCCCCCTCTCGGCCGCACGCTGACGGGCGGGACCGTGGGTCGGCGCGGCTGCCGCCTCGATGGGCGCACGCCCCTGGGGTGCTCGGAAATGCGGCGGTACGATGCCGGAGCGTCGTCGTGCGCGGCGCCCGCTCGCTCGTGCGAGCCGCAGGACGATGGCGACACTGCCCCTTCTCCAAGGCGCTCGAGCAACGCGCGCACGGCCTCGGTGAGCGGGACCCCGGCGTACCGATGGAGCGCCTCGGCGAGCCGATGCGGCGTGACGAGTTCGACCTTGAGCTGCAGGCCGAGCAAATTGCGAAGCTCGCGCTCGACGTCCCCCTCGAGCGGCCCCGAGGTCGCAACGTGCGCGGTCCTGCGGGTCACGCGGTACGGGAACGCGCGAAAACGTCGGACGAGCGCGGGCGGCACGAGCGCCGCGAGCTCCGGCTCGAGCCCCGGGAGCCTTCCGCTCGGCCCGCGGGGCAGCTCGTAGTGCTCTGCCAAGAGCTCGTGGAGCGCGCCTTCCTCGAGCACGCCGTCGTAGAGGAGGAGTGTTCCGAGATCGAGGCCGAGCGAGAGCTGCCGCTCGCTCGCGCGATCGAGCGCGACCGGCGACACGAGAGCGCGCTCCAGCAAGAGGTCCGCGACGCTCATGCTCTTCCCGTGCTCGCGCTGAAGAGGGGCTCGCTCATGCCGAACCCCCGATGCGCTCGAGCCAGCGCAACAAGATCGCGCGCCCAAGGACGAGCCCATCGAGGCTCGTCCACTCGTTCCGTTGGTGAGCCTGCGCGTTGACGCCCGGTCCCCAGTTGACAGCCTTGATCCCGTGCGCCGCGAAGCGCGCCACGTCGGTCCATGCCTGCTTCGGCTCGACCCCGGCGACGCCCGACTCCCGCAGCGCAACGACGAGCGGATGGTGCGCGTGCGGCGGGGCCGCGGGGCTCAAGTCGCGCCACTCGATCTCGGCGCGCCCGCCGACGAGCGCCTCGATGTCCGCCTGCGCGCGCGCGAGCGTGGTGTCCGGCGCGAAGCGATGGTTGAGGTTCAGCGTGAACGCGTCGGGCACCACGTTGCGACCGCGGCCGCCCTCGGCGAGCGTGGCGCTCGTCACGGTGCGGTAGACAAGATCGTCGATCGTCGACTCGCGCGGACCACGCTCAGAGAGCTCGACGAGCAACGAGCCCGCCTTGTGGATCGCATTCTCACCTTGCCACGGTCGTGCGCTGTGCGCCGTGCGCCCCGAAAACCGCACTTCCGCGTGGATCGAGCCCGAGGCGCCGAGGCTCATGCGGTTGTCGCTCGGCTCGAGGCACACCGCGAGCTCGACGTCGCGCAGCTCAAGGTCCCCCTCGAGCACCGGTCCGAGCTCGTTCTCGAGGTAGGGCCCCTCTTCGCGCGCGTAGAACACGAGCGTGAGATCGACTCCGTCGCATGCGCCGCGGTCGTTTTCGAGCGCATCGAGCATCAGCGCGAGCCCGCTCTTCATGTCGCTCGCGCCAGGGCCGTAGAGCCGGTCGCCCTCGATGCGCACCGGCCCGTCGTGAAGGGTGCGCACGACGTCCGTGTGCCCGACGAGCGCCACGCGCGGCCCGCCGGTGTTGCGGCTCACCGGCACGACCAGCGAGTGCCCGAAGCGGCGCAACGGCCCGGCGAGCTCGCTGCGGCCGAGGCGCTCGCACAAGGCGTCGGCGATGGGCCCCTCTTCGCCGGTGAACGAGGGGATCGCGCACAGCCACGAGAGCGTACTGGCGAGACGCTCGCGCGGGTCGCTCGTCACACCGAGACGCTCGCGCGGGTCGCTCGTCACACCGAGACTCCGTGATCACGCAGCGCCTGATTGAGCGACACCTTGCGATCGGTCGACTCCGTTCGCTGCCCGATGATGAGCGCGCACGGCACGCCGTACTCACCGGCCGGGAAGCGCTTCGGCCGTGTGCCCGGGATGACGACGCTGCGCGCTGGCACGCGACCGCGATGCTCGACCGGCTCGGCACCCGTCACGTCGAGGATCGCCGTCGAGCTCGTGAGCACCACGCCCGCGCCGAGCACGCACTCGCGCTCGACCACGACGCCCTCGACGCCGATCGCGCGCGAGCCGACGACGCAGCCGTCCTCGCTGATGACCGGACGCGCCCCGGGCGGCTCGAGCACGCCGCCGATCCCGACGCC
>SYFR01000154.1 GCA_005800325.1 Myxococcales bacterium
GCTCATGAACACCGCGATCGCGGCCGCCAAAGATCCGATCGCCATGGCCACGGCCATGCGGCTCGGCGTCGAGGCCGGGCGGCTCGCCTTCCGCGCAGGAAGGATGCCGCGGCGTCTCTACGCGCACGCGTCGTCGCCGACGGCGGGGCTCATCGACTAGGTCGCGGAGCTCGGATGCGCCGCACTCGATCGGGCTCACTCCGGGCTCGTCCCGGTGCGGTCGTTCGTCGCGCTAGCTGGCGCGCCGGCGGCGGCGCACGAAACACGCGGCGACGGTGACCGCGCTCGTCGCCCAGAACGGCGCATCGCCGGCGATCGAGTAGACCGTGGGCACGCGCATGTAGCGCGCCGTCCCGACGAGCGCCTGCTTCTTCATGGTCACGCTCTCGACGACGACGCGCCCGACCGGATCGACGATGGCGGAGACTCCGCTGTTGCTCACGCGCGCGAGGAACATTCGATGCTCGATGGTTCGGAGCTTCGCGAGCGCGTAGTGCTGCCACGGCTCGGCCGTGTCGCTCGTCGTGCCGTCGGCGGCCGCCTCGTTCTGAAACCACCGATCGTTCGTGAGGTTCACGAGCAGATCCGGATCGCCCGTGCGCACCAGCTTGTTGACGAAGCTCGGGATGATGTCCTCGTAGCAAATCATCGTCGCGATGCGATGCTCGCCGATCCGAAGCGGCTCGAAGGAGGAGCCGGCCGAGAACGCGCCCGAGTTCGGCGACCACTCGTACAAGATCGGCAACGTCTCGCCGAGGGGCAGATATTCCCCGAACATCAGCAAGAACTGCTTGTCGTAGCGGCCGAGGATTTTCCCGGCAGCGTCGGCCACGAACGCGGAGTTGAAGTAGCGCGCCTTGCGGCCCTTGCCCGCGGGCCGGTCGAGCCGCTCGTAGAGCACGCCGCCGACGATCGCGGGGACGCCGAGCTCCTTCGTGACCTTCTCGAGGCCGCGCTCGTGGGTCTTCACGTCGAACGCGCCGGGGATCGTGGCCTCGCTCCACACGAGCAGCTGCGCCCCTTTTTCTCGGGCTTCGCGCGAGAGGGCGAGGCTGTCGGCGACCGCGCTCTTGCGCTCGAAGAGGCCGATGTGCGACTGCACGAGGCCGATCTTCACGGGCTCGGCGCGCGCGATGGCGGCGTCGATGTCGCGGATCCGAAAATCGCCGTACACGAGCGCGCCGACCATCGCCGCGAGCCCGACGCCGACGGTGCGCCAGTCGGCCGGGGCGAGGCGCCTCAGGTGGAGGGCGACCTCCGCGACGGCGAGGTTCACCCCGACGACGACGAGGCTCACGAGGATGGCGCCGCCGAGGTCGGCCGTCTGGAGCAGGATCGGCACCTCATGGAAGCTCGCCCCGAAGTACCAGGGAAAGAGCAACGGATAGACGAGCTCGCTCAGGGCGAAGGCCCCGGCGAAGGCGAGCCCGCGATGCCACCCGTTCGCGCTCGCGCGCGCATAGGCGAACGCGAGCAGCGCGAGGCGGCCGCCCTGGTAGGCCGAGAGGATCGACGCGAACGCGACGCACGCCGGCAGCGGAAAGCCGCTGAAGGTCGCGAGCATGTGCGTGAGCCACGAGAAGCCGATCATCGCCAGGAGAAACCCGCACCACCACCCGAGCCGCACGGCGAGCGCGGCGGGCTGACCGCGCAGCGCGACGAGGAGCGGCACCCACGCGACGAACCCGAGCGGCCAGGCTCCGATCCCGACGAAGGCAACGGGGACCGCGACCCCGGTCAAGGTCGCGAGCGCGTAGGCGGCGCGCTTGCCGACGATCAGCTCGGGCTGCCACCGGGCGGCAGCACCGGAGTCCTTCGCCTCGGGCGCGCCCGCGCGGGTGCGGTCTTCTTCGCCCAACGGCGCATCGCTCATGATTCCCCGCGGGAGTAACATGGCTGCTCCTTCATGGCCCGCATCGTTCACATCGAAGACGAGCCCGCGAACCGGCTGCTCGTGAAGAAGCTCCTCGCGCGTGCTGGCCACGAGGTGATCGACGCCGAGGACGGGCTCATGGGCGTGCGCATTGCGTGCTCGTCGTCCCCCGACCTCGTGCTCGTCGATCTCGACATTCCCGGGCTCGATGGCTTCGAGGTGACACTGCGCCTCCGCGCCGAGGCGAGCCTCGCCCACGTCCCCATCGTGGCGGTGACGGCGGAGGGAGATCGCGACACGAGCCTCGCGGTCGGCTGCGACGGATTTCTTCAGAAGCCGATCGACGCGCGGACCTTCGCGGCGACGATCGAGCGTTACCTGGGTGGCGAGCGCGAGGCCCCGCCGATCGGGCGAGCGGAGCGACTGCGCGAGCAGAGCCAGCGGATCGTGAGCCACCTCGAGCAGAAAGTGGCCGAGCTCTCCGAGGCGAACGCGCGCCTTCGCGAGGTCGACGCCGCGCGCAGCGCCTTTTATCGCAACGTGACGCACGAGCTCGCGACGCCGATGACCCCCATCGTCGGCTACCTCACGCTCCTTCGCGGCGGCGAGCTGGGTCGCGTGGCGCCGACGCAGCAGCGTGCGCTCGACGCCATGCACGAGTGCGCCGAGCGCCTTCGCCAGATCATCGACAACCTCCTCGACGTGACGGGCCTCGAGACCGGGCGCATGCGCTTCGCGAGCGCGAGCTACGACTTCGGCGACGCGATCCGCGCCCTGTTGTCGCGGTCCCGCGAGCGCTTCCACCCAGCGGGGCTCTCGCTCGTCGCCGCGATCCCCGAGGGCGCGCTCCCCGCGCATGGCGACGCGGAGCGGCTCTCGCGCGCGGTCGGGCAGCTGCTCGACAACGCCGCCAAGTTCACCCCGCGTGGCGGACACGTCGGGCTGCTCATCCAGCGACACGAGCCCGTGGCCTACGAGCTGTGCGTGGCGGACACTGGGCCCGGCCTGCCCGCAGATCGACACGAGCGGATCTTCGAGGCCTTCTACCAGGTCGACGGCTCGGTGACGCGCGAGCACAGCGGCACCGGGGTTGGCCTCGCGATCGCGCGACGCGTGGCGCTCGGGCTCGGGGGCGACGTGCGTGTCGTCTCGCCGTGCGACGTCGTGATCGCGGGCAGGCGCTTCGGCGGCGCAGCGTTTTACCTCACCGTCGCTTCGCTCGCGCCGGAGCAACTTCACGAGCGGCCCGAGGAGGCATGAGCAAGCTTGCCCGCACGCGCGGCCGCCACCTAGTGTGGCGCATCAGCGCAACGGGATGAGCGAATCGGGATGATCTATCTCGACTGGAACGCGACGGCGCCGCCCCACGAGGACGTTTGCACCGCGGTGGCGCAAGCGCTCGCGACCTCCTGGGGGAACGCGGCGAGCGTGCACCGCGTCGGGCAGCGCGCGCGACAGCACTTCGACGCGGCCCGCGCGGAGCTCGCCGCGCTCGTCGGTAGGCACCCGCGCG
The DNA here is from genome assembly GCA_005800325.1 of Myxococcales bacterium. GTDB lineage: Bacteria > Myxococcota_A > Polyangia > Polyangiales > Polyangiaceae > SYFR01. The sequence continues at coordinate 3,387 of SYFR01000154.1, forward strand.
ACGTGCTCTTCACCTCGGGCGGCACCGAGGCGAACAACCTCGCGCTTCGCTCGCCGTTCGCGGGAACTCGGCGCGGCGTGCTCATCGTCTCGGCGATCGAACACCCGTCGGTGCTCGAGCCGGCCCGCGCCCTCGAGCGTGAGGGAGTTCGGCTCCACATTGTGCCGCCCGAGCCGGATGGGCGCATCGCCGTCACGCGCATCGCGGCGGCGCTCGATGGGCTCGCGCCCGCGGACGGCCCGGTGCTCGTGAGCCTCCAAGCCGTCAACCACGAGACCGGCGTCCTCCAGCCGGTGCACGAGGTGACAGCGCTCGCCCACGACCGCCGCGCGCTCGTCCACGTCGACGCGGTGCAGGCGGCGGGCAAGCTCGACCCTCGTCTGTGGGACGCGGCCGACTTCGTGGTCGTCGCGAGCCACAAGCTGCGCGGGCCGAAGGGGATCGGCGCCCTCGTGACCCTGTCCGCGAGCGACCTTCAGCCGCTCTTGCGTGGCGGATCGCAGGAGCGCGGACTGCGACCTGGCACCCAGGACGCGGCGCTCGCGGCCGGGTTCAGGGTGGCCTGCGCGCGAGCCAGTGCGCGACCGCTCGTCGACGCCGAGACCGAGGCCCTACGCGATCGGCTCGAGGTCGAGCTCGTCCGCCTCGGGGAGCGGCACGGCGCTCGGGTGCACCGCAACGGCACCGCAAAGAGACTCGGCAGCGTCGCGAACGTCTCGGTGTGCGGGTGGCGCGGGCCGGAGCTCGCCGCGGCGCTCGATCTCGAGGGCGTGGCGATCTCGAGCGGGTCGGCCTGCAGCGCCGGCAGCGCCGAGCCTTCGAGCGTCATCACCGCGATGCTCGGCCGCGCGCGCGCCGAGTCGGCGGTGCGGATCTCGCTCGGACAGGCCACGACCGAGGGCGACGTCGACTTCGCGCTCGCCGCGTTCGATCGCGCGCTCGCGCGGGGCGGCGCTGAACGTACGAGCGGCTCAGGTGATGGATGAGCCATCGTGCGCGCGATTCATCCATCGCCTGATCGATGCTCCCTAAGCGATCGGAATCGCAGGACTGTCGTCGCACCGCACGCCGCGATCGGCGGATTACACTGAATGGAACGAGGACGGCGCAGGCCACTGAACGCACGACTCCATCGAAGCGGCGCTGCTCGTTGCCCTTGCCGCCCGGCGCCGGACTCACTTACCTAAGGGCAGCAGGATGAGCTCGACCGCCGAGGCCAAAATGTCCGCCCTCGTGACTCGCATCGCGGAGGTCTGTCCGATGCCTGCGACGGCGCAGCGGGTGCTCGCGCTCGCGGCCGATCCCAGCTCAGAAATCCGCAACGTGGCTGAGGCCATCTCGGCTGACCCGGCGCTCGCCGCCGAGTGCTTGCGCATCGCCAACAGCGCCGTGTTTCGCCGGGGCCGCCCCGTCGACACGCTCGGGCAGGCGGTGCTCACGCTCGGGCTCGCACAGATCCACGAGATGGCGTCGGCGATGGCGCTCATGGCCGCGTTTCAGACCGAGGACGAGCTCTCCCTCCAGCTCCACACGACGAGCGTCGTGTCGGGCAGCCTCGCCGGTCTCGCCGCGAGCAGCGTCGGCGTCTCCCCCGGCGTCGCCTTCCTCGCGGGCCTGTTGGCGGAGGTGGGCGCGATGGCGTGCGTGGCCATCGACAGCGATCGGTTCGGAAAGATCCACGCGGCGGCCGGTACCTCGTGGTCCGCGCGCGCCGCCCTCGAGAGCGAACGCTACGGCGGTCCGAGCTGGGAGATCGGCTCGCGGCTGCTCAAGCGCAACGAGCTGCCCGAGCACCTCTGCCTGGCCGTGGGGGCGAGCATCAGCGACGAGAACATCCTGAGCGCTGCGCCGCTCACGCGCGTGACCGTCTTCGGGCGCGTGGCCGCGGGAGCCATCGTCCGCCTCGGCGACGACGACGAGCTCGCGACCCTCGGGCCGGAGCTCTTCGACATCGCCAAGAACCTCGGCATGCCGTTCGAGGACGAGGAAGACGTCGTCGACCTCGCCGAGCGCGCGATCGCGTCGGCCGAGTCGAAGCTGCGCGCGTGAGGCTGCGCGAGGCCAAGCGGTGGCAGGCGGGTGGGCGCTTGCCTGCGTCGCTCGCGCTTCAGCCGATGGGGCCTCGGGCGCGGCCACTGATGAACTGGCTCACGACGGGATCGGACGAGGCGCGAAACTCGTCGGGCGTGCCCAGCATCCGGACGACGCCCTCGTAGAGCATCGCGACACGATCCGCGATGCTGAAGATGCTCTTGAGGTCGTGGCTCACGACGATGCTCGTCACGTTGAGCGTGTCCTTCAGCTCGCGGATGAGGCGGTCGACGCGGCGCGCGCTCACCGGATCGAGGCTCGTCGTCGGCTCGTCGAAGAGCACGTAGCGAGGCTCGAGCGCGAGGGCGCGGGCGATGGCGACGCGCTTCTTCATGCCGTCGCCGAGCTCGGGGGGAAACCGGTCGGCGAAGGCCTGCATCTGCACGCGCTCGAGCAGCGTCATCGCCTGGGCGCGCGCCTCGGGCTGCGCCAGCTCCCGGTGCTTCTTCAAGGGGAGGGCGACGTTGTCGATGCAGCTCATCGAATCGAACAGCGTCGCGTGCTGAAACACCATCGCGCATTTCTGGCGCACGGCGTACATCTGCCGCTCGCTGAACCGGCTGATTTCCTGGCCGTCGAGCCAGATCTCGCCTGCGTCCGGCGCGAGCAGCCCGACGAGGTGCTTGATCATCACGCTCTTGCCGGCCCCGCTCAGGCCGATGATGAAGAAGACCTCGCCGTCTTCCACGTCGAAGGTGACGCCGCGCAAGATGGCGTTGTCGCCGAACGACTTGTGCAAGTCCCGAAACGAGATCACGACGTGCTCTGGCTCAGGGTACCGCGGCGCTTTTCGGCGCTCGACGCGAATCGAGGCACCCAATCTCTGATGGGCCACATTAGACTTCCGTGGTCATGGCCAGCCGCCGTTCGCTCGAGGTCAAGGTGGGGCTCCTCATCCTGTCGGCGGTCGTGCTCCTCGGTGGGTTCGTCCTCGTCATGGGCGGCATCAATTTCCAGCCGACTTACGAGCTGACCGTCGGCTTCGACAACCCGGGCGGCCTGCAGAGCGGCGCCCCGCTCAAGATCGCCGGCGTGAACGTCGGCCGCGTGAAGGCGCTCGAGTTCGCGGGCGGGCTCGACGGCAAGACGGGGCAGGCCCTCCCGCTCGTCTCGGTGCGCGTCTCGATCGAGAAGCGGTTTCAGAGCGCGATCCACGAGAACGCGACCTTCTACATCACGACTCAGGGCGTGCTCGGCGAGCAGTTTCTCGCGGTCGATCCCGGCTCGCCCGAGCGCCCGGTGCTCGCTGCGGGCGCCGTCGTGCGCGGCCTCGATCCGCCGCGCATCGATCGGCTGATCGCCGAGAGCTACGACCTCTTGCACACGACCGTCGCCGCGCTGCGCGAGAACAAGCCCGAGCTGCGCCTCATCCTCGAGGGCCTCGGCCAGACCTTGAAGGGCACGGGCACCTTCTTCGTCCACAACCAGGAGCGCCTCGATCGCGTCGCCGAGAACGTCGAGAAGATGAGCCACGAGGGCGTTCTGGCGGTCGAGGGCGCGCGGCGCAAGTACGTCGAGAACCCGGCGATCGAGCGCGTCATTCACAACGCAGATCAGCTCGCGGCCGTGGCCGCCCGCGAGCTGCCGCCGATCTTGAGCGAGGGCCGCGAGACGCTCACCGGCGCCGCCAAGCTCGTCCGCGCCTTGTCGAAAGACGAACAGCTCGCGCGCATCGACCGCATCCTCGCCGACGCGGAGGGGGCGGCGCACGCGGCCAAGCTCACGCTCGCCGACGCGCACGACATCGCGGGGCGCATCAAGCGCGGCAAGGGGAGCGTGGGCGCGCTCGTGATGGACGAGGCACTCTTCGACGATCTGCAGGAGCTCGCCCGCGACCTCAAGCACAACCCGTGGAAGTTCTTCTGGAAGGAGTGAGGCTGCGCGCCGCGCCCGGAGCGCCCCGGATCGCCGGGGCGCGGCGAGGGCCGATGCGACCGCCGCGGTCGTGGCGAAGCGGCATCAGCTCTCGGTCAGGGTGACGAGGAGCTCTCCCTCTTTCACGGCCTGGCCCGGCGCGACGTGGATCTTTTCGACGGTCCCCGCGTCGTCAGTCTCGACGGGCATCTCCATCTTCATCGACTCGAGGATGGCGATGGTGTCGCCCGCGTCGACCTCGTCGCCCACGCTCACCTCGACCTTCCACACGGTGCCCGTGATGTGCGCCTTGATCTCGATCGCCATGACCCCGCACCCTATCGCGATCGCCTCCACGTGTCGCGCACCGTCGCCGGTCGCGCAGGCAGCCGCGACGCTCTCGCACTCTCTTGAGAGAGAGCTACGAAGATTGGCTTGAGAGAGAGCTACGAAGATTGGGTCGTTGGTACTAACATCTCCTAGAATTGCGTCAGCCGGCGCGCTCGTCTCGAGAGCCGCCGCACCACGCGCCCGCGACGGGCGAGCGCGTACCTCGCGTCGGCCAGCGATTCGGCCACGAGACCAAAGGTAGAAAGAGCGATGTCCGATAACGAAGAGAGCTCGGTCCTGTTCTCCCTCAAAGAGCTGATGACGCTCGAAGACGACCGCATCAAGTCCGAAGAGGACGACAAGAAGCAGGCAGCGGCCCAGGCCGATCAGAAGCGGCTCGACGCCGAGCGTCAGGCCCGCGCCGAAGAAGAGGCGCGGATCCGGGCCGACGAAGAGCGGCGCCGGGTCGAGCAGCAGCGAGTCGCCGAAGAGGCCGCGCGGCTCGAGGCGATCAAGCACGCCGAGGTCGAGAAGGCGCGGGTCGAGGCCGAGCAGCGCGCGAGGATCGAAGAGATCGCTCGCCAGCAAGAGCACGAGCGGCAGCTCGCCGCGCTGAAGCAGGACGGCTCGAAGAAGAAGCTGCGCAACGCCCTCATCGGCGGCGTCGTCGTGGTCGTGTTCGCGGGCGCCGGCCTCGGCGTCTTCCTCAACAACAAGGCGAAAGAGGACGCGCGCACCGCGGCCGTGCAGGCCGACGAGCAGCGCAAGAAGGACGAAGCGGCGGCGAAGAAGCTGCGCGACGCCGAGCGCGAGATCGAGGCCAACCGTGCGAAGCTCGCGGAGTACGACCAGCAGATCAAGGATCTCGAGGAGAAGGCCAAGAGCGCGGGCAGCGACGCGGAGAAGGCCGAAGCCGAGAAGGAGCTCGCCAAGGTTCGGGCGGCGCGCGGCGCGACGGGCGCAGCGGCAGGCACGGGCGGCGGCAAGAAGTCGTGCCGCCCCGGCGATCCGCTCTGCAGCGACCTTCAGTGACCGAAGGGCGCGGAGGGCCACCCCGACGGGGCCGCGAGCGGCTCATCGTCGCGCTCGACTATCCGTCGCTCGACGCGGCGCGCGCCGGTGCGCTCCTCGTTCGTGAGCACGCGGGGGTCCTCAAGGTCGGCCTCGAGCTGTTCGTTCGCTGCGGGCCGGCGGCGTGCAAAATCGCATCGGAGGTCGGCTGCGAGCTGTTCCTCGTTCTCAAGCTGCACGACATCCCCGAGACGGTCTCGCGCGCCGTGGCGAGCGCGGCCGGGCTCGGTGCGCGGTACCTAACCGTGCACGCGAGCGGCGGCGCGGCGATGCTGCGTGAGGCGGCGGGCGCCGCGAGCGCGGCCGGGATCGAGCTCGTCGCGGTCACGGTGCTCACCTCGCTCGAAGGTGCCGATCTCGAAGCGCAGGGGATCGGCAGGACCGCAGGCCAGCAGGCCTCCGAGCTCGCTCTGCTCGCGTGGGATGCGGGCGTCCGCGCGTTCGTCTGCTCGCCGAACGAGGCCGGCCTGTTGCGCGCGCGGCTCGGCGCGGCGGCGCGGATCATCACGCCGGGGATCCGCCCCGCGGGCAGCGCGCTCGGCGATCAGAAGCGCGTGAGCACGCCGACGGGTGCGGTCCTCGCCGGTGCGGACCTGATCGTCGTCGGCAGGCCGATCCGCGACGCGGCCGATCCGGGGCAAGCGGCCCAGGCGATCGCCGCCGAGCTCGAGCTCGCCTTCGCAGCGCGCGTGGCGGGCCCATGAGCGAGGGACTCTGGTGAGCGAAGGGTTCAGGGCGCGCGGCCGCGAGCGCGAGGACGAGCGCGGCGACGACGTCGAGGGCCGCGTCGTCTGCGGGATCCAGCCGGTCCGCGAGGCGCTGCGCGTCCACGGCGCGAAGGTGACGCGGCTCTACCTCGAGGCGGGCGACAACCCGCGACTCGCGGCGCTCGGGCGCCTCGCCAGGGACACCGGCGTCGCGGTCTCGGGCGCGATGCGCGGCGAGCTGGATCGGCTCGCGCGCGGCGTGCACCACCAGGGTGCCCTCGCGATCGCGCCGCCGCTTCCGACGATCGAGCTCGACCTCTTGATGACACCGGAGGCCGCGCTCGTGGTCCTCGACGGGATCACCGATCCGCAGAATTTCGGGGCGATCCTGCGCTGCGCGGTGGCGCTCGGCTCGGGCGGCGTGGTGTTCGGCGAGAGCCAGGCGGCTCCCCTCACCGCCGCGACGTTCCGCGCCTCGGCCGGGGCCGTCGAGCACGCCAAGCTCTGCCGCGTCCGCTCGCTGCGCTCGGCCGTGAGCCGGCTCGTCAGCTCCGGGGTCACGGTCGTCTCGCTCGAGGCGGACGCCGAGACGTGCCTGTCCGAGCTCGAGCTACGCGGCCCCGCGGCCGTGATCGTCGGGGCCGAGGACAAGGGCGTCGGCAAGGCCGTGCGGCAGCTGGCGAGCGCGCGGGCGCGGCTGCCGATGAACGGGGTGCTCGACTCGCTCAACGCCTCGGCGGCTTGCGCGGTCGCGCTCTACGAGATCCGGCGCCAGCGCGGGTGAGCGGGACCGACGCCGAGCGGCCACGCCCGTCGAGCGTACGCGGGCCGCCCTGGAGGCCGCGATCATCCGAACACGAGGAAGCTCGCGCTCGAGATGATGAGGTTCAGGACGATGACCGCGAGCGAGCCGTTGACCACGGCGCGCGTCGTCGCCATGCCGACCCCCTCCGAGCCGCCGTAGGTCGACAGGCCCGCGTGCGCCGCGACGATCGGGATGGCCGCGCCGTAAGCGACGCATTTGGCGAGGCCCGTGGCGACGTCCGCCCCGTCGACGAGCGAGAGGTTCACGAACGTCCCGGGGCTCACGTCGAACATCGACCACGCCGTCAGCATGCCCGTGAGGAACGCGACGGCGGCGCTCCAGATCCCGAGCACGGTCGTCATCACGAGGCTCGCGAGGAAGCGCGGCTTGACGAGGTAGTCGACCGGATCGGCCGCGCACATGCGCAGCGCATCGACTTGCTCGGTCACGACCATGGAGCCGATCTCGGCGGCGATCCCGGCGCCGACGCGGGTCGCGAGCATGAGCGCGCCGATCGACGCGGCGAGATCGCGGATCAACAGCTCGACGAAATTGGCGCCGAGCAGCGACAGCTCGGGCAGGACGCGCTTGGTCTGGGTGCCGCCTTGAAACACCATGATCATGCCGATGAAGCCCATGACCACGGTGAGAAAGAAGAGCGAGCGGTTGCCGATCTCGTAGAGGGTGCGGGTCACCGCTTGGCGATCGGCCGGGCGCCGCACGGTGTAGTAGAGCGTTCGCAAGAAGAGCAGCGTGAGCTCGCGCGCCGTGGCGACGAGCCCGAGGGCCGTGGCTCCGAGCGCCGCGACGAGGCTCCACGCGGCCGCGGGGGAGGGTGCCAGTTCCTGATTGGCCCCTTGGGGACTGGCCAGTTCCTGATTGGCCGCTTGCTGATTGGCCGCTTGCTGATTGGCCGCTTGCTGATTGGCCAGTTCCTGACTGGCCGCTTGCTGATTGGCCGCTTGCTGACTGGCCAGTTCCTGACTGGCCCCTTCCTGTCGGTTCTCCTGCGCCGCCGTCACTCGTGGCCTCGGTTCGCGGTCAGAGCGTGAACGACACGAAGTAGTCGATGACGAAGATCCCGGCGGCGGAGGCGACGACGGTGCCGTTGACCGCGCGCCCGACGCCGGGGGCGCCGCCGGTGACGCCGAGGCCGAACTTGCAGCTCGACAGCCCGATGAGCGAGCCGAAGAGGACGCTCTTGACGAGGCCGCTCGCGATGTCGCCCACGTCGAGGAGCCCGCTCGTGAGGCCGTTGTAGAAGGTCGCTGGCGGCACCGCGAGCATGAGGTCGCCGGCGACGGAGGCGCCGAGGAGCGCGAGCACGTCCGCGAACACCGTGGTCACGAACAGCGTCACCACGATGGCGATGTATCGCGGGGCGACGAGGAAGCTCACCGGATCGATCGCGAGCACCCGCAGCGCGTCGAGCTGCTCGGTCACGACCATCGTCCCGAGCTCGGCCGTGTTGTTCGCGCCGACGCGCCCGTTGATCATCAAGGCCGTCAAGAGCGGGGCGATCTCGCGCAGCGTGCCGAAGCCGGCGGCCCACCCGAGCAGGCCGTGCGCGCCGAGGCGGTTTACGAGCGGCGCCGCCTGAACCACCATGATGCCGCCCGTGAAGAGCGCCGTCACGACCACGATGGGCATCGATCTCAGCCCCATGCGGTAGAGGTTGCGGCCGAGCTCGTCGCGATCGACCGCGAGGCGCAGGATCCGCGAGTAGATGCGCGCGGCCAAGAGGCCCATGGCGCCGAGCGCTCGAGCGACGCCCAGGAGCGCGGCGCCCAGGCCGTGGAGCACGCCATCGGCGCTCGCGTCGCTCACAGGGCAGGGCTCACAGGGCAGGGCTCACAGGGCAGGGCTCACAGGGCAGGGCTCACAGGGCAGGGCTCACAGGGCAGGGCTCACAGGGCAGGGCTCACAGGGCAGGGCTCACAGGGCAGGGCTCACAGGGCA